>CAXRHS010001043.1:0-4648 GCA_964230235.1 Myxococcota bacterium | reverse complement strand
TCCGGTGGCCTATTGCGGGGACAACGGAGCGATGGTGGCAGGCCTGGGCGAAGCGCTTTTCGCGGCGGGCCACCGCGACGATCCGTTCGCGCTCGACGCACAGCCGACTGGCGAGGTGCGGCGGATGGTTACAGTCGTCCGCGCAGGCGTGCCATGACCCGACCCGCATTGCGCCCCAACAAGGCGCTTGGACAGCACTTTTTGCACGACGCAGTTGTCCTGGGTCGAATTGCCGCGCTGGCTGCGCCCGCGCCTGGGTCGGGGCTTGTCGAAATTGGCCCCGGCACCGGCAACCTGACCGCGCACCTCATCGAGTTGCTGCCGCGCCTGCCAGGCCAACCGCTGCCGCTGACCCTGGTCGAACTGGATGCCCGGGCCCCCGAAGCGTTGTGCACGCGGTTTGCCGCGCTTGCCGCTGCCGACGGCCGACCGTTCTGTCGCATCGAACTGGCCGACGCCGTCACCGTCGACTGGCCGGCGTTGCTGCGCGATCCCGCGCTTGGGCCACAGCCAGTGGTCGTCGGCAACCTGCCGTACAACGCGGCGATGCCGATCCTGTTCTCTCTGCTCGATCTGCCGACGCCCCCCATGCGGCTGGTGTTCATGGTGCAGCGCGAGGTTGCAGACCGACTGGTCGCCGGCCCGTCGCATCCCGACTGTGGCCAGATCTCGGTCAAAGTGCAGTTGCGCGCGGCGGTGCGCCTGGCGCTCAAGGTCGGCCGCGGCGCCTTTCAGCCGCCGCCCAATGTCGAGTCGGCGGTGGTCGTCATCGAACCCTTTGCGGCGCCTGTGTTTGCCATGCCACCGTGGCCGATGATGGCCCGCATTGTTGCGGCCGGCTTTGCAGCCAGACGCAAGACCCTGGCCAATGCCTTGCAGATCGGCGGGTTTGCAGAGCGCGCCGTCCGCGCGGCGCTGGTGGCGGCCCAAGTCGATGGTCGCGTCCGCGCCGAAGCGTTGACGCTGGCGCAATGGGCCAGCCTGGGCCGCTCGCTGGCCGGTGGCGCAAACCAGGCCGACGTTGGCAACGGCGCCGCGCAAACGGCGCTCGCCCGCCTACCTGCCGATTGAGCCGAATGTGGCTGGCAAGCCGCTCGGACCGGTGCAAGCTTGCCGGTCTTGTGCGGGTCCTGCCCCACAAGCGGCCAGCGATTGCCCTGCACCGCCACATCCGGCACACTCGCCCCGGGCCCGGTCCGGGCCAGCATGAGCGCACCATGACCCGTACCAATGGCCTGACCGTCCTCGTGGCCGAAGACGACTACGAAATCGCCGACATGCTGCGCAGGACCCTGGTGAACGCCGGCTATGCCGTGACCGTCGCTTGCGATGGCGAAGAGGCATTGGCCGCGGCAATGGCCAACCGGCCCGACCTGGTCGTGCTCGATGTGATGATGCCAGCTGTCAATGGATGGGAGGTCTGCAAGGCGCTGCGCGCCCGGCCCGAGTTTGCTGCCGTCGGCATCTTGATGCTGACCGCGATCGGCCCGAATTTGAACGAGATGACCGCCGGCTTGTACGGCGCCGATGACTTCTTGGATAAGCCCTTTCTGGTCGAAGATCTGCTGGACAAGCTGACTGCACTCGCCGCTCGTTACGGCCGCCGTGCGAGCGCCTCGGCCTAAGGGCGCCGCCAAAAACAAGTCGTTTTTGGCGAGGCCCTTCTTGCTTGTTGCGTGGGGCGCAAGCTCGCGTCTTTGCAAGCCGACTCGCCGCTCCGCTCCCTTCGTAAGTGATCGAGTTATTTTCGGCGAGTTCCTAACCGCGGCCAGCCTGGAAGGACCCATGGCCAAACCTGGCGCGGCCGCAGTCGTGCAGGATCGTATGCGTGCGCCGCGGTGGACCGCGCTGCCAGGGCTGGCCTTGCTGGCGACGGTTTCGTGTGCCGCGCCCGATCCTGGCGCCACCTTCACCGTGTACGCTGGAAGTGACGTACAAGACGCGGCCGGCGCGGCCGAGACGGTGGCCGACGACACGCCGACCCCTGGCAGCGAGACGGTCGGCACCGGGCCCGCCACGACCTTGCCGCCAGGGGATCCGATCGAGCCTGCCAACAACGGCGCCTACTTTGCGCGCGCGCGCGATGTCATCCAGACCGCGCAAAAGAAGCTGCGGATCGTCCAATTCGAGGTGACCCTAGGCGCTGGTCCGCAGTTGCTGCTGGCGGCCACCATCAAAGCCCCCCAGCGCGGCGTCGCCGTGCGGGTGCTGCTGGACGAAGAAGTGCCCTACAACGCCGATGCCCTCGCCCAGCTCAAGGCCGCCGGCGTCAACGCCAAGTACGACAGCCCCAAGCTGCGCACCCACGCCAAGATCGTCGCCAGCGAGCAGGGGTTTGTTATCGGTTCGACCAACTGGTCGTCGCCGTCGATGACCAAGAACAACGAAACCAATGTGCTGGTGCGCGACGCGGCGGCGATCACGCAGTTGCACGCCTGGATCGACAAGCTTTGGGCCGACTCGAGCAAGAACCAGGCCATGCCCGCTGGCAAAAGCACGGTCGCGCAATTGTACGCCGACAGTGGCTACGCCGCGGTGTTGGCCCCGTTGGTCGATGCCGCCAAGTCGCGCATCTGGCTGTGCACCTATGGCATGAACCTGGACCCCACCAATGCGTCGTCGCCGGTTACCCAACTGGTCAACAAGCTGGCGGCCGCCAAGAAGCGCGGCGTGCAGGTGCGTGTCGCCTTGGACCAGTCGGGCGATTGGGCTGAACTTGGCAACGACATCAACGCCGCCTCGGGCGCGCACCTGCTCAAGATGGGCCTGGACGTGCGCAGCGATCCCAAGGCCGTCGTGACCCACGCCAAGTTCGTGGTGGTCGACGACGCGCTGGTACTGGGCAGCAACAACTGGGGTTATGGCGGCATGCAGTCCTACCACGAAATCGGCTGCAAAACGGCGCATCCCGCTACGGTTGCAGCGCAGGCCGATTATTTTGAAAAGTTGTGGAACGCCTCGACGCCTTTTGCGCCGTGACGGCTGTCGTCCCAGGGCCAACTCGACAACCCCGCCGGCCCGGACCACAATACCCGCGACTCCTGCAGACGCGGCCAGTCCGCGCTTGCGACAAGGATTCGCAAAAGAACAACTCAGTCAACCTCGTCAAGCGGCGGAACGGCGAGTCGACTTGCAAAATCGCGAGCTTGCGCCCCACCAGGCAAGCGATGGGCCAACGTAGAAAATCGAGTAGATTTTTTGCGGGCCCCAAAAGGAACGCAATGATGGCTCGCCCGATGTTGTGCTCTGGTCCCGGTGCGCGGCCGACACGATGGTTGCGCGCGACCGCGTGGCTTTGCGCGTCGCTGACAGCGTGGATTGGCGGCGGGTCGGCGCTGGCCGAAGAGACCATGGTGCTGACGCTGGTCGACTTGTCGCAGGAAGAGGCCGCAACCCGCGAGATCGCCGCCGACATGGTGCGCGTGCTCAAGAAGACCAAGAACGTGCGGTTCGTCGACCTCGACGGCCCGCTCAACCTGGGCGGCGATGAGATTCAGACCTCGAGCGCCAAGACCGGCGACCAGGCCTTCAAAGCGGCCATGAACAAACTGGAGGCCGGCGATCACGAGGCCGCGGCTGACGAATTCCAAAACGCAGTTGAAAATTACGCGGTCGCCTATGCGGTGCTGGCCGACCTGACGATCTATCCGCGCGCGCTGCTCATGCTCGGTGTGGCGCAGTTGCTGTCGGGCGATCCCAAGGGCGCCGACAAGACGTTTGAGAAGGCGGTGCAGGCGGACCAGAAAGTCGCGGTCGAGGCCGACCTTACCAAGTATTCGCCCAAGGCCCAGGCCGCGCTGGTCAAGGCCCGCAACGCGGTCGCCGCCCGAGAATCGGTCGAATTCGAGATCAAGACCGACCAGCCCAACGCCCGCGTGTACGTCAATGGCCGCTCGATGGGGCTGACGCCGACCTATGCGACCAGCACCAAAGGCGACCAGTTGATTGCGCTGGCCAAGCAGGGGTTTGCGCGCAAGATGCGCAAGGTCACGGTCGACAAAAGCGGCGTGCTCGTCGACGAAAAACTCGATCCAGCCCGGCGCGCGGCCGCGCTGGATTCGCTGCGCAAGGGCCTGCTCGCCGTGGCCAATGGCGCCAGCAATCCCGAAGTGCTGAGCGAGGCCGAAGGGTTGCTCGCAACGCCGCTTGTGCTTTTGCTGTCGGCGAGCGGCACTCGCGAAAAAATGAAGGTGTCGGTTGGTCTGGCCAACTTGAGCAGTCGTCAGGTCATCAACCAGGTGACCCGCGACATCAAGTGGGAGAGCCGCGACAAAGTCACGCGCGAACAGATCGACAAGCTGGTTGACGACGTGCTCAAGCCGCGCGTCATCGTCGGGCCAACAGGCCCGGGGGTGGTCGAGGCCAAGCCCATCTACGCCAAGTGGTGGTTCTGGACCATCATCGCTGCAGTCGCGGGCGGTTCGGTGGCCGCCTACTCGTATGCCTCGTCGACCGAGCCGCCGCTGCCTGCCTTCCAGAAGGGCACGGGCGGCGTGCTGATCCAGTTCTAGCTCGTCGCGCTGCAAGCCCATCCACAACGCGACTGGCCCAGTCCTTAGGACCTGTAAAAGAACAAGTCAGTCAACATGAGCGCGGAGCGGAGCGGCGAGTCGACTTGCAAAGTCGCGAGCTTGCGACCAACCAAGCC
>CAXRHS010001042.1:0-7136 GCA_964230235.1 Myxococcota bacterium | reverse complement strand
ACCGCGATGGCGATCCAGGGCAAGATATTGTGCAGTTTTGCGGTTTTCACGTGGACCTCGCGGGCGACACCGCCCGCGCGCCATGGCCGGCAAGATAGACCCGCGCGGGGTCGCCGGCAAGCCGGTCTGGACCGGCGGCGTTCAGTCGTTTGGCAGCCACCCGTAGCCATTGGCCACCACCAAAAGCGCATTGTGGCCAGCGTGGACCACAACCGCGGGCAGCAACGACCGCGCGCGCAGCGTCAGCCCGGCCAGCAACAGCCCAAGCACGGCCTGCGGCAGCAGCCGCAGCGGCGACTGGTGCAGCAACGCGAAGAGCACCGCCGACAACACCACGCCCCAATTGCGGCCCAGGCTGCGGGTGATGCCGACCAGCAGCGTGCCGCGGCACAACAACTCCTCGCACACGGCCGGCAGCACCGCCAGGCACAGCACTTGCAGCGGGATGCCCCCCGCGGCGTCGAGCGCCTGCACCGCCTTTTCGACCGGGGCGCTGGCCTGTTGCAGCGCCGCGGTATCCACCCATTGCGCTTGCAGCCAGCCCAACCCCAGCGACAGCGCCGCGCCGACGGGGGCCAGCAGCGCCGCTGCCCCCACCCAGTTCCAGCCCGGCCACCGCAGCCCCAAGGCCGGCAACGGATAGGCGCCCAGCCAGGCGTGGCCGAGCGCCGGCAGCGCCACAAAGCCCAGCAGCGGCACGGTCACCAGCAGCCACGGCGGCGCCTCGCTCAACAGGCCGCCGCCCAGCGTCATGCCCGCCACCGCAACCGCGAACACCAGCAGCGCTTCTGGGCCATCGGGCAGTGCCTCGCCGCGCCGAAACCGCGCGAAGCGTCCCCACCCTGCGCGCACCAGTCTGGGGTAGCGAAAAGCCTCGCGGTCGAACATCTGCGCGCACCAGCCGACCAGCACCAGCGCCGCTGCACCGTTGGCCAGACTCGCCACGCCCAGGTGCAGCCAGGGCACGGTCGGCGACTGCAGCGCCTCGCGCAGCGCCAGCAAGGTGCCGGCGACCGGGATGAGATCCAGCGCCAGGGTTGGCCGCGCGTGCGGCACCACCGCGACCAGGCCCACAAAGGTCACAACCAGCATGAGCGGCGTCAGGTACATCTGCGCCTCTTTGACCGACTGGGCGTAGCCCGACAGCGCCACGCCAGCCGCCGCCACCAGCGCCACCACCGGCACCAGCATCACCAGCGCCAGACCGAGCGCCGGCAGGCCCACCTGCAAGATGCCGGCCAGCGGCGACTCCGAGCCAAGCGCCGGCAGCTGGCCCGCCAACAGGCCCGCGGTCAGCGCCAGCGACAGCAGATTGAGCACGACAGCGACCACCGAAGCGGCCAACACCACCAACAACTTGCCGACCACCAGGTCGCGCCGGCGAACGGGCAGCGACAGCAGCATCTCCAAGGTGCCGCGGTCGCGCTCGCCGGCCACCAGATCCACCGCCGGGGCCATCGCCGCCGCCACGGCCAGCACCAGGACGATAAAGGGCAACATCGGGGCGGCGTGGGTGCGCACCGCCTCGGCCAGGGTCGCGGCGCCGACGCTGTGGACGACCACCGGATCCAGCAGCGCGACCGGCTGGCCGCGGCGGGTCAGTTCCCGCTCGACCAGATCGCGCCGCCAGCGGCCGATCGCGCGATCCACCGGCCCCGACACTTCGAAAAGGTCACTGCTGGCACTGTCTTGCGCGACCAGCAGCGGCGCCGTTCGCGCAGATACTGCTGGCATCACCACGGCTTGCACCAGCTGGCGGGCGCGCAGGCTGGCGACCGCGCGGGCTTTCCAGGCCGCATCGGGCTTGGGGTCGCCGCCGCGCCAGTCCAGCTCGGCGGCCAGCGCGCCCAGCTGGGTCGCGTCGGCCCCCAAGTCGTGGACGTCGAAAAGCGCACGGGTGGCGTCGAGCGGCGGCGCAAGCGCGGGCGTGCCATCCAGTGCGGGCAAGCTGCGCACGGCCGCCTGCTGCAAGCGGTCGCGCAGCGACGAGGGCGCCCCCACCAGGCCGACCCTGGGCCGTTGGCGAGGCTGCGCCTGGGTGACCTGCGCCACCTGCACCGCAAACAGCAGCAGCACCGGGTACAGCAACATCGGCAACACCAGGTTGACGAAAAGCGCCCGGCGGTCGCGCAGCAGTTCGCGGCCGTCTTTGGCAAAGATGACCCAGATCGGCGCGCGCGGGTTCATGACGGCGCGACCTCGGCCGGTCCCAGCAAACCAGCAATGGCTTGGGCGAGTTCGGCGCCCGTGCCGAGCTCCGCCATCGGCCCCGACCACGCGACTTGACCTGCGCGCAGCAGCAGCAGGTGGTCCGCTACCGCCTCGGCCTCTGCCGGGACATGCGTGCAGTACAGCAACACCCGTTCGGGCGCCCGACACGCCTGCACCGCGGCCACCAGCTGGGCCGCCGCGAGCACATCCAGGCCGGTGGTCGGTTCGTCCAGCACCAGCAGCAGCGGATCGCCCAAAAGCGTGCGGGCCAGGTTGGCGCGCTGGGTCTGGCCGGTCGACAGCGTCGAAATGCGCTGGTCCAAGAACGGGGCCAAGCCAAAGCGGTCGACCTGGATCGCGATGCGCGCCTCGGTCTGGTCGGTCGGCCAGCCGTGCAGGGCGCCCACGAAGCGCAACATTTCGCGCGGTGTGGCAAGCGGCGGCAGCTTGGTGGTGGCGGCCAGATACCCCAGGTGCTGGCGCCAGCGCTCGCCGTCCTTGGCCGCGTCGAGGTCGCCCAGCCGCACCTGGCCGCGGTCGGGGTCCAGCAAGCCCGCCACCAGCCGCAACAGTGTGGTCTTGCCGGCGCCGTTGGCGCCCATCACGGCCGTCACGCCGGCTGGCACCGACAGATCCACGCCATCCACCGCGCGGACCACGCCCCGGCCGGGGTCGTAGAAGGCCTTGTGCAGGTCGTGTAGGGTAAGCAAGGTCGGCTGCTACCGAATCAGCCGCGAGATGAGCTTGAAGGCGTCGCCGCCGGCCCGGCCGAGCAGGTCGAACAGCGCGGCTTCGGTCGAGGTCACCACGGCGCCTGCTGATTGCCACAGGCCGACTGCGACCGCGTGGTTTTCGGCGGTGCGCGAGGCGCAGGCGTCGGTGACTACATGGACCACAAAACCCATCTCGCACAGGCCGCGGACGGTCTGGTAGACGCAGATGTGGGCTTCCATGCCGCACACCAGTACCGAGCGGACGCCTTCGGTCTGCCACTGGGCGACCACGGCCTGGATCTCCGGGTTGGCGACCGCGCTGAACTCGCTCTTTTCGAGCACGGGCGCGCCGGGGCGGTGGGCGGCGAGCTTTTGCGCCAGCTCTGGCACGGTGCGGCCCAGGCCTTTGGGATATTGCTCGCTGGCCAGAACGCGGACGTCGAGCGCGCCCAGGCCCTCGATGAGCCGGGCGGTGTTGGCAATGCACTGGGCGGCGCCGCCTTGCATGGCCGGCACCAGCTTGTCTTGGATGTCGACGACAAGGAGCGCCGTGGTCGCGGGTTGCAAGGCCAGGTCGGCGGGATCGAGGGTGCGGGCGGGCATCTGGGCTCCGGGCGCGCTTGGCGCGCGGCGAGGATACCGGGGGGTGGCGGTGCGAGGCAACCAGTGAGATTGCCTGGCTCGTTCTGGCGGAAAACAACTGGCGGCTTGCGTACTGGGCTCAAGCTCATCAAGCGGCTAGTCCATGCGTGGGCCACCGGGCTGGATCGCACTCGACTGCCACTCACCGGGCGACGTACACCTGCTGTGGCGCTTGTGAATTCGCCGGATTTTGGCTCCCGCTGCGGACAGGCTGCCACTGCATGGGGCGGGCGCAGCAACCATGCCTGGGGCCAGGTCCGAACCCCAATTTCGGTCCAAACGGCGTTCCTGCCTGCCCGGTTGACGCCCACCGCTAGGCCCACGACACTGCCCGCGCGCCACCTGGCGCCCGCGTTTGCCGATGCTGTCCGGCCCCCTCGCCACCCTGCGCCAGCCTTGGACCGTCGCCGCGGTCCTGTGTGCGCTCGGGCTGTGCGCGGTGGCCATCGAGAACCTGGCCTTTACCGATTCGCTGATGGGCACCACCTACCATCGCGCCCAGGCCATCTGGCTGGTCATTGGGCTGGTCAGCGCCGGCGTGGTGGCTGCCGTCGACCCGGTTTATGTGCGGCGTCTGGCGCCTGTCGGCTACCTGGCGCTCGTCATCCTGCTGGCCCTGGTGCTGGTCGTCGGCCGCGAAATCAACTACTCGCGCCGCTGGATCGAGATCGGGCCGATGAACCTGCAGCCCAGCGAATTCATGAAGCTGTCGGTCATCCTGGTCCTGGCCGACCTTTTCGACCAGCGGCGCGCCTCGCAGCCCTGGCGAATTCGCGACCTGTTCCGGCCGGTGGTGGTCCTGGCCATCCCGGTCGTGCTCATCAACCTGGAACCGGACCTGGGCACCTCGCTGGTCGTTGCGGCCATCGGCGGGTCGATCCTGCTGTACGAGGGGGTGCGCGGCCGCTCGCTGGTTGTCTTGGCGGTTGCCGCCATCGTCGGGATTGCGGTGGCTTGGGAGACTGGCGCCATCCGGCCCTACCAGAAAGGCCGCGCCGAAGCGTGGTACCAGGCCATTGTCGAAGACGACGACGACCCCAAGCCGACCTCGCGCCGCACCCAAGCCGAGCAGGCGCTGTGGGCGGTTGGCTCGGGCCAGCAGACCGGCCGCAGCGACGCACAGGCCAAGAACTCGATCCTGCGCCACCTGCCGTTCGTGCACACCGACTTTGCGCTGGCGCCGTTTGCGGCCCGTTTTGGGCTGATTGGCACGTTGGGCCTTTTTGGCGCCTATTTCGTGGTGGCGGCCTGGGGCCTGCGGTTGGCCGACCGGGCGACCGACCGCTTTGACGCCTTGCTGGCCGTGGGGGTGTCGGCGCTCATCTTCTGGCAGTTCTTTATCAATGCCGGCATGGTGATTGGCCTTTTGCCGGTGGTCGGGATTACGTTGCCGCTCATCAGCTACGGCGGGTCGAGCGTGCTGACCGTGCTCGTCGGCCTCGGGTTTCTGGTCAACATTGCGCTGCGGCGCCGCACGCGGGCGGGGTAGCGCATGGCGCGTGCCCTGGCGATGCTGGCACCTGCGCTCCTGTTGGCGCTGGTCTATGGCCCGGGGTTGGTCGGAGCCCAGTGGGTGCTCGACGACGGCGCGGCCATCGTCGGCAATCCGATGGTGGCGTTTCCGCCCGATCTGCACGGGATTTTCGCCGGCCGCTGGTTCGGGCCGATTGCGCGCTTTGATGTCCTGCCGGCGCGGCCGCTGGTCACGCTGAGCTATTGCCTCGAAATCCCGCTGGGCCTGGATTCGCCGGTTGGGCGGCGGTTGGTCAACCTGGCCTTGGCGTGGGCGTGCGCGTGGCTGCTCGGCAGGGCCGTTGCGGCTGGGTTGCGCGTGCGGCACCCGGACGCTGGGTGGGCCGAACGGGCCGGCGTCGTCGCGAGCCTGCTGTGGGTCGCCCATCCGGTCCTGGTCGAAGTTGTGGCCTGTCCTGCCAACCGCCCAGAACTGCTGGGCTTGCTGTTTTGCCTGCTGGCCCTGCGCGCGCTGCAGTCGGTCACAGCCGACGGCCGCTCGGCCAATCGCCAACTGGATGCTGCCGCGGGGTTGTGGGGGCTGGCGCTGTTGTCCAAAGAGTCCGCGCTGGCCTTTGTGGTCGTGGCCGCGGCGTGGGTACTGCTCCGCCGTTGGCCGTCCCGGCAACTGCGGCGGCTGGCGGGGTCGTTTGCAGCGTCGCTGGCACTGGTCGTGGCGTGGCGGGCCTGGAACCTGCTGCCATCTAGCGGCTTCAAGGTCCACTGGCACGACAACCCGTTGGTGCGCGCAGGCTTTGCCGACCGGGTGTTGACGGGGTTCGATGTCGCCGGCCGGGCCCTTGGCCATGCCCTGTGGCCCGGGCCGCTCGCGCCCGACTACACGTTTGAGGTCTGGCCGGTCCAGCACACGCTGTCGGCGCCCGGCGTGGCCGGTCTGGGCGGACTGGCGCTGGCGGCGGCCGCCGGCGTGTTGGCGCTGCAGCGGTGGCGGGCGGGTCGCGCGGATCCGGCCAGCGAAGTGCCGCTGTGGGCAGTGCCTTTGGTCGCCGCCGTCGCCTGGTATCTGCCCGTGTCCAACCTGCTGGTGCCGTCGACCGTGTTGTACGGCGACCGTTTGCTGTGTACGCCGGTGGCGGCGCTGGCCAGTGTGTTTGGGGTCGGTATCGCCGTCGGTTTGTCCAAGGCGGCCGCTGTTCAGGCGCGGGTCACGGCGGCGGCGGGTCTGCTGCTGGCGGCCGGCTGGGCCTCGCAAGCCGCGCAATACGCCCCGGTCTGGCGCGACAACCTGACGCTGTACACCTACGCCGTTCAAGTCGCGCCGCGCTCGTTTCGCATGCAGGCCAACCTCGCCCATGAAATCGTAGTGCGCAAGGCCCCTTTGGACCCGCTGGTCCCCGCGCGCGCGGCGCTGGCGTTGGACCCCAAGGACGCCACGCTGCTGGCAACCGGCCTGGACGCCGCCACCTATCGCAACGATTGCGCAGCCGCCGAGCCGTTCGTGGCCGCGTTGGAGAGACTGGGCAAGCCAGCCCTGCCGGCCCGGCTGGCCGCGCTGGACTGGGGCTGGCGCTGTCGCCAGTTCGACCGCGCATTTGCGCTGGGCACTACACTCAAGCCCGCTGCCTTGGGACCACAGCGGTCGATCGAGGTGTACGCACTTGGCGTCGCCAGCGGCAATGACCGCGATGCCGAGCGCTGGGCGCGCTACTGTGGTGCCGATCCCGCGACCCATCCAGGTTTTCAGCAGGCGCACGCCCGCGGTGTCCAGGCCCGCGCCCGACCCGCCGTGCCGCTTGCCGCCCCCGCCACGCCGGAGACCCCCAGATGAATGCGCCCCAACGGCGGAGCGAGACCCGCGACCCGGTGCACGGCCCGATTGCGCTCAGTGCCGCCGAACAGGCGGTCATCGACTCGCCGTACTTCCAGCGCCTGCGCAACATCAAGCAGCTGGGTTTTAGCGAACTGACCTGGCCGGGCGCGACCCACACGCGCTTTCTGCACTCGATTGGCGCCTTGCACCTGGCCGGGCTGGCGTTCGACGCGGCGCTGCGCGACACCCCCTGGCTGCCCGATGGCGACCGCGCGCGGCTGCGCCAG
>CAXRHS010001041.1:0-8935 GCA_964230235.1 Myxococcota bacterium | reverse complement strand
AACACAGACGCATCGCCGCGAGCCAGCAGGTCGGCGAGCAACTGCCCGGCGGCGGCGGTCTGAAAGCGGCCCAGCGCCTCGCGAACCGCGCGCCGGGCCTTGGGATGCGCCAGATCGACGGCAGCGGACAGCGCGGCAAAGGCGGCCGCGGAGCCGACCTTGCCGAGCGCGCGGGCCACTTCGGCCTGCACCATCCATGGCACCTCTTCGGCCAGCGCGTCCGCCAAGACCTGCACGTTCTGCTGGTTGGGCCGGCCGGCGAGCGCGTGGGCGGCGACGATGCGCACCGACACCGCGGTACCGCGCGCCAGCAGCGCCCGCAGTTGCGGCTCGGGCAGGCCAAGCTCCCAGGTGGCCAGCAGATCGCCGCGCGGGTCGACCTGCACCAGGCTGGGTTGCGCCGCCAGTGCCAGCCAATAGTGCTGCTGCTTCTTGTCCAAAGTCAGGGTGCGCTGGTCGGTGGTGCCGTCGTCCAAGTGCAGTTCGATCGCGACCTCGAGCGAGAAAAGCGGCGCGGTTTCTAGGTCCTGGGTTTGTTCGAGGCTCAGTTTGTACTGCCGCAGCTCGCCGTCCCAGTTGCCGCTGACTTTGATCTCGGGATGGCCCTTGCCGACCTCCACCCATTGGGCGAAAAAACGCCCCAGATCCACGCCAGTGTGGGTCTCCAGCGCGCGCCGCAGGTCTGGCGTCTCGACCACGCCGTCGGCAAAGGCCCGCAGGTAGGCGCCGATGCCGCCAAAGAACGACTCGTCGCCGAGCTTGCGCCGCAGCATGTGCAGCACCGCGCCGCCCTTCTCGTACAAGTGCGCGTCGAACAGGTCGATGGGTTCGTGGTAGCGGTTGGTGACGATGGTACGGCGGTAGCGGCCCGCATCTTCGGCCAGGTAGGCGCGCTGGGCCGCCAGCCGCGCATAGTCGAATTCCGCAGGGCCGTGAGCGTGCTCCTGCCACAACTGCTCGAAGTAGGTGGCAAATCCTTCGTTGAGCCAGCCGTGCGACCAACTGCGGCAGGTCACCAGGTCGCCAAACCACTGGTGTGCCAGTTCGTGCGAGACCAACGGCTCGCTGGAGAAATCCAGGTGAGCGCGCGCGTCGTGCAGCGTCAGGTCAGTCTGGGTGGTCATCGAGGCATTCTCCATGCCCCCGAACACGAACTCGCCGACAGCGACCTGGCCATACTTCTCGTAAGGATACGGCATGCCGGTCAGGCGGGCGTACAGCGCCACCATCTCCGGCGTGCGGCCGAACGAGCGCTCGCCGTCGGCCTGCCGGCCGGGCAGCACCGCGTAAGAAACCGGCACGGGCTCGGTCTGCTGCACCACTTCGACAAACGGGCCGACCACCAGCGTCAACAGGTAGGTCGGAATCCGACGCGCGATTTGCCAGTCAAACACGCGCTTGCCCGGATCGGCCGCGGAGTGGATGTCGCGCAAGACGCCATTGGAAAACGAAACCATGCCGGCGGGCACGGTGACGACCACCGCGACCTTGAGCTTGTGATTTGGCGCGTCGTGGCACGGAAACCAGAACTTGCTGTCTTCGTCCTGGCCCTGCGTCCAGGCGTGGGCCGGCCGGTCGGGGTGATCGGCATCGGGCAGCACAAAGTAGAAACCGGCGCGCGGTTCGCGGGTGTCGAAGTCGATCGACACGCGCACTGCAGTGCCGCGCTGGGCAGTCTGGCCGAGCGCAAGCCACAAGGTCTTGCCATCGTGTTCCAGGCCAAGGCGATGGCCGGCGCCGTCAAAGGCGCGCAGCACCTGAAAGCCGTCGGCGTCAAAGCGCAAGCGGCTCACCTCGGCCTTGCGCACCTCGCCTTCGTAGGTGGCCGTGCCCCACACGCGCTTGCCGTGCACGTCGACTTCGACCGCCAGCGTCAACTGCTGCCAGTCTACCGGCACGTCGGGCAGGTAGTTGTCGGGCGTGGCGGCGCTGGCGAATTCCTTGGGGGCGCGCAGGGCATACAGCCCGCTGTCCGCCACCGCATCGATGCCGGCAAAGCCGTGTTCGCGATGGGCCATGGCAGTCCTTGTCGTTGCGGCCGGGCCACCGGCCAAGGGGGCGGCAGGCTAGCAGAAACGATCGCAAAGCGGGATCATCGCCCGAGCGGGCTGGGCACCGCGCAAAAAACGACGATGAGCGAGCCATTGATGACCCTGTACGCCGACCACCTGACCATGGCCACCGCGCGCACCGAAATCGCCCTTGAGCGCTGCGGGTGGGACACCGTGGTCGTCGATGCGGGCGAGGCGATTGCGAAGTCGCGGTTTGACGACCAGTGGTTTGCCTACCGGCCGGTCGCGCACTTTGCCTGGTGGTTGCCGCTGCACGCGCCCGGCAGTTGCCTGGTGGTGCGGCCGGGTCGCCGGCCGACGCTTGTGTGGCTGGACCCGCAGAGCTATTGGGAGGCCCCGCCGCCGCCCAGCCACCATGGCTTTGCCGCCCACATGGATGTGCAACTGGTGCACGACCTGACGGCGCTGCCCCGCGATCTGCTGCAAGGTCGCTGTGCGATTGTCGCCGAGACCGAAGCGCGCGCGCGGTTGCTGGCGCCCGACGCCGCCTGGAACCCGCCTGAACTTGTCGCCGAGTTGGATCTTGCCCGCACGCTCAAGACGCCCTACGAGATCGCGTGCCTCGCGGAGGCCAACGCGCGGGCGGCCGCCGGCCACGATCGCTTGCGGCAAGTATTCGCAGCCGGCAGCACCAGCGAGTTGGATCTGCACTTGGACTACTTGCGCGCCACCTGGCAGGACGACGCCGAGACACCCTACAAGAACATCGTTGCGCTCGACCAGCACGCGGCGACGCTGCACCACATTGCCTACGGCCGCGGCGCGCCGGCCGGGTCCGCGGGATCGCTGCTGGTCGACGCCGGCGCGACCTGCCACGGCTACCACGCCGATATCACCCGCACCTGGGTGCGCGGCAGTGGCGAGGCGGCCGACCGCTTCAGGGCCCTGGTTGCGGCCGTGGACCGCCTGCAGCTTGCGCTGTGCGATCGCATCGCCATCGGCACCCCCTATGAGGACCTGCACGATCACGCGCACTTGCTGATCGGCGAAGCGCTGCGGCAGGTGGGCGTGGTCAAAGGGTCCGCCGAGGCCGCGGTGGCCAAAGATGTGACCTTCGCGTTCTTTCCACACGGCCTGGGTCATTCGCTGGGCCTGCAAACCCACGACGTCGGCTGTGCGCGCATCCGGCCGCGCGCCGACAACCCGTGGCTGCGCAACACCAGCACCATCGCGGGCAATCAGGTGTTCACCATCGAGCCCGGCGTGTATTTCATCGAGGGTCTGCTGGCCCCGTTGCGCGCTTCGCCGGCCGGCCAGACCGTCAACTGGCAAGTCGTCGACGCCCTGCGCCCGTTTGGCGGCGTGCGCATCGAAGACGACGTGGTGGTGGATGCCGCGCGCGGACACCTGAACCTGACCCGCGCCGTGCTGCCCCAGGGCGGCGGCGAGGCTTGACCGCAACAAGGTCGCTGCGAAGGGTCGATCGACCCTGCCAACACAACGCAACAGCGGTGAGTCGCCTGCCAGGCGCCAGCGCGCGACCCGACGCTGTCAGACCTGCTCGCGGGCCATGGTCGACCGCGAGACCGACCGCACCACCGCCGCCTCGACCACCGCCGGCACGGCGCGCGCGACCGGGGCCATCGCCGCGCGCAACCCGTTCCAAGCCGCTGTGCCGACGCAATCGTGGGCGCTCTGCAGGTGCGCGATCAAGCGCGTGCGCTTGGACTCGGCGGTCGCCACCGGCCGCCACACCCAGGCGACCGCACCAAGCGCCAGCAGGTTGGCCGCGGCCAGCACAAAGAACTCCTGACCAGGCAACACCGCCGAAACCGACGCCGCCACGCCATAGACCCCGGCCCCCCAGGCCAGCCGCCAGTCGATGGTCGCCGCCATGCCGATCAGGACCAGAAAGAAGATCACCATGTCATTGGTGACGGCCTGGTGCACGCTGCCACCCTGGACCCAGGTGACGGTGCGCTGCAAAAGCGGTGCGGCGACGGCGCCGGCCAGGCTGCGCACGAACGCGCGGTTGACCCGATTGGAAAACAGCGTGTGCCGACCCAAGTACACGCCCCCGGCCACGAACGCGGCCCAGATGACCCCGGCACCGAGGTAGTGCGGAATCGTCACCGCCAGACCCGCAGTCTGCTCCAAAACCCCGATGATCAATGGGATTGCCGCCCAGATGACCGCGATCGACAGCGCGAGCCCGCTGCGAAAGTTGGACCCGGCCTCAAAGTCCATGTCGCGCTCGATCTGGGTCAGCCGCGCCGCCTTTTCGTCGGTCAGGCTGCGCGCCGCCGACAGCGCTTGCCAGGCCGCCAGCAGCGCCGCGTCGGGTTGGGCGATCTCATCGATCAAGTGGCCCGCCGTGCGGACGTCGCCTTCGGCAATCGCAAAACGCGCCATCACCGCGCACACCTGTTGGTAGCCGGCGATCGCCAGCGGATTGTCGGGCCAGGTCGCCAGCGCCTGCTGAAAGCCAAACCGCGCTTCGCCGCCCAATCGGTGCACCAGCCCCGCGGTGTCGTCGCCGATGGCGTCTTGCGGCAGCAGGCTGGCCTGATCGCCGAGCAACAGGCCGACCAGTTGCGCAAGATCGTCCAGGCGCGCCTGTGCCTGCTGTGCCAGCGCCAGCGAGGTGCGGTTGCGCAAAAAGTGCTCCAATTCGGCTTTGAAAGCGGCCGCACTGTCGGGGCGTTGGGCGGGCTCCTTGCTGGTGGCGCGGCGACACAGGTCAGCGAGCAGCGCAGGGACTTCGCTGTCGTAGGTCTTTGGCTCGCTGAGCCAGGCCTGGTACAGCACCTGGTACAGATCGTCGCCCGCGTGCAGCGGCGTACCGGTCAGCACCGCGTGCAACAGGCCGCCGAGCAGATACACGTCAGTATGCGGACCCAGCCCATCGGCGCTCGGCGCTACCATCTCCGGGGCCATCCAGTTGGGCGTGCCGGCGATGCCCTTGCCGCCCGCCTCGCTGTGACCGAGTTCGACCGCCACCCCCCAGTCGAGCACGTACACTTCGCCGAAAGCGCCGACCATGACGTTCTCGGGCTTGAGGTCGCGGTGCACCACGCCGCGGCTGTGCGCAAAGCCGACCGCATTGCAGACCTGAATCAGCACCAGCAGGTGGCGCACCAGGGCTTCATCGACCGCCGCCGGAGTGCGTGCATCGTCCGGGCCGACCCGAATGGGCGGGTCGCGCTGCAGCAGTTCGCGCCATGCGGTGCCTTCCACCCGCTTCATGACCAGCATGGGCCTGCCGGCTTGATCCTGGCCGAGCGCGTAGATGGGCAGGATGTTGGGATGCTCCAGCCGGCCGGCGATGCGGGCCTCGCGCACCAGCTCGGCGGCGGCGGCCACCGGGTCGGGGACATCGGCCTTGATGGTCTTGACCGCCACGTCGCGACCCAGCGAGTTCTGGGTGGCCAGTTGCACCAGGCCCATGCCGCCCGAACCGAGCGCAGGGCCCAACCGCAAGTCGGCGGCGGCGCTGCTGTCGTGCCCGTCGGCTTTGGCGACCTGAACCACCGGCAACGCGGCCAGCCGCGCGCGGCGATCGGTATCGGGCGCAAGCCGTTTGGGCGAGAGCGTGCCGGCGGGATGCACCAGTTCGACCGTGGCGCTGTCGATGTCCAGGCCGTTCCAGACCCGCTGAAAGCCCGAGTGCGCCTTGGCGGGCGGTCCGGGCTCCTTGCGGGTGTCTGCCTCGATCGCGCCAAAGGCCACGGTGTTCAAGATCGGCGGGGGCATGGTGCGCTCCAGGTGCGGCGTGGCAGGCAAGGTAGGGCACCCACAGCATCTTGTCGATTCTGGCGACCGCCCGCGTGCGCAGTTGGCACGGCGCAGGCGCACGAATTGGCCCATCGAAACACGCCGGTCCGCAGGCGCGGCCCTGATGGCGTGCTCGTCCTACCGCAGCTCAGGACGGCAACGCGCGGTGGCGCAGCGGATTCGGCCGCCACCGCAGGGAGCATCCCGGCTACTTGCCGTCAAACAAGATCAACCGCGGCATGTGCGGCGCCTTGGCCACCTGGGCTTCGAAGTTCTGCAGCTCTTCGCGAAACATCGCTGCGGTGCGCTCGGCGCGGTCGGTGTCGTCCAGCAGTAGGGCGTCGCGCAGAAGCTCTTTTTCCTGCTTGTCGCGGTGGCGGTCGAATTCCGCGCGCAGGGCAAAGGTGCGCAACAGGCTCTCTTCGCGCAAGCGGACGAAAATGGCGCGCACGGCATAGCCGACTTCGCCGGTACCAAAAACCAGGTACATCAGAGAATTGGACACCGGCGTGCCGCTGTCGAGCAGCCCGATGATGACGTCGCGGGCGTTCAGGCGCAGCGCCACGAAGGCAATCGCGTTGGCGACGGCGACCGCGTTGCTGACTTCGACGACGTAGAAGTCCTCGTCGCGGTTGACCGCGATCTCGACCGGCGAATCGAACTGGCTGGGGTCCGCCAGCAAATTGACGTGCAAGAACACGTAGTGGGCGTTGCCATTGTTGCCGAGCAGCAAGCTGCGCGCACCGGTCTTGCGGCGCGCGTCAGGCGAGTTGGTGCGCTGGGGGATGACCACCACATCGCCGGCCGCCGCGAGCTCGTTCCACAGGGCCTCGCTGGCCTCGTCGCGGTAGCGGACGCCGCAGACGCGCAGCTCGCTGGCGCGCCGCCACCGGCTGATCACGCTGGCCAGAACGACCATGAAGATGAACACGCCGGCGATCTTGATGCCGTCGGGCCGCTCGCTGACGTTGACCACCAGCACGTAGCTGAAAAGGACCAGGATGATGCCGAAGATCCAGCCGCGGCCGGCGCGCTGCCGCTCCGCGAGCATCACCGAGAACGAGTCGCACGCCATCAGCACCAGCACGCCGGTGGCATAGGCGCCGCCTTGCTTTTCGACATCGGCCTCAAACACCCAGTTGACCACCAGGCACACGGTGGTGATGACCAGAACCAGCGGGCGGCGGAATTCAAGCCAGGCGGGCGACATGCCAAAGCGCGGCAGGTAGCGCGGCAGGATGCTCAACAGGCCGGCCATGGCGCTTGCGCCAGCAAACCACAGAATCGCGACCGTAAAAAGGTCGTACACCGAGCCAAAGCCCTGGCCGAGCAACTCGTGCGCAAGGTAGGCCAGTGCGCGTCCATTGGCCTTGCCGGCGGCCGATGTTGCGGTGGCCTGCCAGAATTCCTTTTCGGGAATCACCACCGCGGCCACCAGATTGGCGCCGAGCAACTCGATGCACATGATCAGCGCGGCCGCCGTCAGCAGCTTGCGGGTGTTGCGGACCCGCTCGGCGGTGTCGGCCGCCGAAATGTGCGGCATCACCGACACGCCGGTCTCGAAACCCGACAACCCCAAGGCCAGTTTGGGGAACACGAGCAGGCTGACCGCCACCAACAGCGCCGGTCCACCGCCGCTCAGGTGCGCCAACGGCCCCGCGCCTTCTTTGGACATGCGGCCCAGGCTATCGCGCAGGACCGCAGAATCAAACGTGGTCAGCTTTGACCACCAGGTCGTAAACAAATCAGGGTGTTGCAGGATGTGGTCCATGCCCGCCCAGATGACCACCGCGTTCAAAAGCATGTACGGCAACGCGATCGTCACCGACAGACCGATCGCTTCTTTGAAACCCTTGAGGAAGATGACGCACAGCGCGCCGATCAGCATGGCCGTGACCGCGACGGGACCTTTGGGCACGTGGGGCGCCAGCAGCGGGTTTTCGAGCACGTGGTGGGTGGCATCCGCGGCCGACAGCGTGATGGTGATGACGAAGTCGGTCATGGCAAAACCGAGCAGCGTCAGCACCAGCGCCTTGCCAATCCAACCCAGCCGACCCCAGTTGCCGGTCAACCGCTCGAACATCTTGATCGACCCGCCGCCATCGGACGAATGCTTGGCCACCATGGCGTAGACCGGCAGCGCGGCAAAAAAGGTCACGCCCACCAGAATGAGCGTGGCCAGCGGCGCCACGTAGCCGGCCGCCATGACGGCCAGACCAGGGGCGTAACCAAGCGAACTGAAGTAGTCGACGCCGGTCAGCCACAACGTGGCGTACCACGGTGCCGTGTGTTGGGCCGCGCCATGTGCGACGGCGGGCGCGTCAGGGCTGTCGCGCAGAACCGGCACCTGCGCCGGCAGAATCCCATCGGCCACCGGCGGTTTGCGTCCCTCGCGCAGCCAGTGCCCGAGCCACCCCGAGGTGGCCAAAAGCGTAGCGATCATCGTGTGCAGTCTTCGTTCCGCCCGAGCAAGACAGCGCGCCGCAGCGGTCCACTCCGCTTGGTGCGGAGCGGCGCAATTGTACGCGGGCGCCGTTTGCGGTCAACGAGGGCACAACCTATTGATTTATCGGAATTCGTCCGCGAACCGGTGTCTCAGCCGCGCACCCGCTCGACCCGCGCCACCCCGCGCAGGCGGCCGAGCGAGGCGATGACGCCATTGAGCTGCGAGACGTCCGCCACCACAACTTCGAAATCGTTGACGGCCCGCCGGCCTGCGGTCCTGCAGTTGGCGCTGCAGATGTCGATGCCGGCGTCTGTAAATCGCTGGCTCATGGCCGCCAACATCCCGGATGCGTTTTCGGTGAACACGCGCACCGTCACCGTGGCGCCGCTGCCGCCGGCGGTGTTCCACTCGCAGTCCAAGCGGCGCATGGGATCGGCGTCGAGCACCTTGGTGCAGCTGCGCTGGTGGACCGTGATGCCGCGACCGCGGGTGACCACGCCGACCACCGGATCGCCCGGCACCGGCGAGCAGCACTTGGCATAGCGCACCAGCACGTCGTCCAGACCATCGACGACGATCGTGGCCACGCCCTTTTTGTGCTTGGCCTTGCGCGAACGCTTGACCGCGCTCTCCGGTTCCTCTTCGTGCGCTGCCGCCTCGGCCTTGGCGTCGGGCAGCAGCATCTTTGCGAATTTGTCCGCCT
>CAXRHS010001040.1:0-3257 GCA_964230235.1 Myxococcota bacterium | reverse complement strand
TCTGTACGCCAAGCTGGCCCGCATCGTGCTGCACGACGGGCAACTCACCGTGCTGCTGACGACCCTGTGGATCCTGGCGATGCACTTTGCTGACTTTCGCAACGCGCGCCTTGCGCTGGCCTCGGTGGTGCCGCTGGGCGTCGGGCTGGCGATGATGCTGGGCCTGATGTCGATGTTGGCCCTGCGGCTGAACTTCATGAACATCATTGTATTGCCGATTCTGCTCGGCTTCGGGGTCAGCCACGGCTTGTACCTGCTGCACCGGTTCTTGGAGGGCACCTCGCCGGTGGTGGCGCTGCGCTCGGTGGGCGCGGCGGTCGCGTCGTCGACCTTGACCGCCATCGCCGGCTTCGGGTCGCTGCTGGTGGCCAACCACAATGGCCTCAAGTCGATGGGCCTGGTCGCGTGCCTGGGCCTTTTTACGACGCTCGTGGTCTCGTTCACCGTGCTAGCCGCGGTGCTGCAACTGCTGCACGACGACCGCACCGCGGCGAACAAGACGCCGGCGCCACCGGCTGCCAAGGAAGGCGCCTGATCTGGTGCCGTCTGCGCCGGACGGAGGCAACGCCTAAGGCCCAAGTGACCGTCCCGCGCCCATTCGCCAAACCCGATGCACCTGCGTATCCTGCCGGCCTGTTGCGCCAACCGGCGCTTGGACCGCCATGTCGCCCAGCACCCTGCCCAATCTGAGCGCTTTGCCCGATGGGGATCCCGCCGCCATTTGCGCGCGCATCGCCGCCGTGCCACCGCAGCGCCAGTTGTTCTGCAACCGAACCCTGAACCTGCGCGCCATCAAGGCCATTGGCTACGACATGGACTACACGCTGGTGCACTACCACGTGCGGGCGTGGGAGGGCCGGGCCTACGCGCACTTGCGCCAGCGCCTGCTCGATGGCGGCTGGCCGGTCGGCGCGCTGCAGTTTGACCCCGAGCGCTCGATGCGCGGGCTGGTCATCGACAAGCGGCTCGGCAATCTGGTCAAGGCCAATCGCTTTGGCTACGTCAAGCAGGCGATGCACGGCACCATCCAGCTGTCGCCGGACGAGATTCGCGTCAAGTACGGCCGTGTCCTGGTCGACCTTGCCGACGGTTCGCGGTGGATGTTCTTGAACACGCTTTTCGAGATCAGCGAAGGCTGCATGTATGCGCAGCTGGTCGACCTGTTGGACCGCCAGGAACTGCCAGGCGTGATGGGCTACGACGACCTGTACCGCAAGGTGCGCTACACGCTCGACCGCGCCCACTTGGAGGGGGCGCTCAAAGCCGAGATCCTGGCGCACCCAGAGCTGTACGTAGACCTCGACCCCGACCTGCCGCTGGCGCTTTTGGACCAGAAGGCTTCGGGCAAGAAGCTGATGATGGTCACCAACAGCGAGTGGCACTACTCGAACGCGATGATGACCTATGCGTTCGACCGCTTCTTGCCCCCTGGCACCCGCTGGCGCGACCTTTTCACGGTCATCGTGGTATCGAGCCGCAAGCCTGCGTTCTTTACCGGCAATCACCCGCTGTACGAGGTCGTCTGCGAGGACGGCCTGTTGCGACAGGTCAACGACAACATCGAAGAGGGCAAGGTCTATTCGGGTGGCTGCGCGGACCGGCTCGAAAAATCGCTGGGTCTGGATGGCGACCAGATCGCCTATGTCGGCGACCACATGCTGAGCGACGCCTACTACGGCAAGAAGCTGCTCAATTGGCGCACCATCGCCATCTTGCGCGAGTTGGAGGACGACATCGAAGCGGCAACTGCGTTTGCCGATAGCCAGCGCCGGATCGAAATCCTGATGGGCGAAAAGGAGCGCCTGGAGCACGCCTTCAGCCAACTGCGCATCTTGCGCCAGCGCCAGCGCGAGGGCTATGGGCCGCGGTTGCAGGTGGAAGTGGGCCGAGACCTGAGCGAGAGCATGAACACCCTGCGCGAACGCTTGCTGCAACTGGACGCCGAGATCGGTCCGCTGGTCAACGCATCCAATACCCAGGCCAACCGCAATTGGGGTCTGATGATGCGCACGGGCAACGACAAAAGCTTGTTTGCACGCAAAGTCGAAAACCACGCGGACGTCTATACTTCACGGGTCTCCAATCTGACTTACGCGACACCGTTCGTGTTTTTGCGCTCGCTGCGCGGTGCCTTGCCGCACGACGCGCAGGGGACGTGACCGATGCCTGGGACCCAGGACGCACAGCGGGCCTCCAAGATCAGGCAACGGCTGACCTGGTGGGGCACGGCGCTTTTGATTGCGGCAGGAGCGACGGCGCTGGCGGTGGCGTTGGTGGCGACGCCAGTGGGCCGCGACATCGAGGCGCGCACGTGGGACTGGCGCGTGCGGCTGTTGACGCCAGACCGACCGCCGACGGATGCCGTGATCCTCGAAATCGACGAAGGCAGCCTGCGCTGGCTGAGCCGCCACGAGAAGGTGCCGTGGCCGCTGCCGCGCGATGTCTGGTGCCGCATCCTGGCGGAGCTCAAGGCAGCTGGGGCAAAGGCCGTCGTTTTTGACGTTCTTTTCAGCGAGATCAGCGAGTTCGACGAGCCATTCGCCGCTTGTATCGCGGACCACGGGAGGGTCGCGCTCGCATGGCAGTGCATGGGCGACGAAGCCGTTCCGCCGCCGCGCTGGCGTGTCGATGGCCGCGGGGCAGCCAACTTGCCGCAGCGATCTTGCAGACCCGTGGTGCCGGTGGATGCAATCGGCGCGGCCGCGGCTTTCGGGGGCCGCGTCGAAATGGAGCCCGACCCCGACGGCGTCATTCGCCACGCTACACCGCTGCTGCGTTTTGAGACCGCTGGCGAGGCCTACCCCGCCCTTGGGTTGGCGGCTGCGATGCTGGTTGGCCACGCGACGCCGACCGTTGCCGACGGCGAACTGCAGTTTGGCGGCGCGCGCTTGCCGCTGGATCGCGACGGCCGCGTGCTGCTGGCATGGCGGCGGCCCAGCGACGCGGTGGCGCGCGTCCAACTCAAGCAACTGTATGCCGCATCGAGACAGCGCGAAGAGGGCTTGCCGGTGACCTTTGACGGCAAGCAAGTGCGGGACAAAGTGGTGTTTGTCGCTGGTACCGCTGCGGCGACCTACGAGTACCGCGTGACACCAGTGGCAGAAGGCACGCCCGGGGTCTATGCACACATCGCTTTGTATGAATCGCTGCACGGTGGCGCGTCGGCGCGCGACGCGCCGACCTGGGCTGATTTGCTGGCTTGTGCGGTGGTAGCGCTGCTGGTGACCTTGGCGGCGCTTGGGTTCGCCACCCCGCGG
>CAXRHS010001039.1:0-4632 GCA_964230235.1 Myxococcota bacterium | reverse complement strand
CAACGTCGAAGAAGAGACGCTTTTCGTGCAGATCTTTGCCGTGGACCCTGCGCGCGAGGTCGCCGCCCTGCCCAAACGCAAAGAAGTGCTCAATGGCCCGGCGGCCGGGTTTGCGACTGGGCAGGTCGCCAACGGCATCGTGGTAACCCAAGAACTGGCCGCTGGCCTGATTGACGGCAAAAAGCGCAAGGACTTCAACGCCGCGACCGCAGTACTCGCCCCGGACAAAGATGGCGCGCTTTCGGCCGAAGACGCCAAGATCCTAGGTACCATGACCCTGACGTCGCCGGGCGAAAAGAAGGTGGCGATGGTGCCGCTTGCGCTGGCGCAGCGCTTGCTCAAACTCGAAGGTCGCGCGACCGAAATCGCCGTCGCCATCGACGACCTCGACCACCTCGACGTGGTTCGCGATGGTTTGCAGGCGGCGCTCGGCCCCGAGTATGAGGTGCACCGCTGGGATGAAATCGCGCTCTTTTTCAAAGATATCGTGTTTCGTCAAAACCTCGTGCTGTCGATCGTCGCGACCGTGTTCATGATCTTGATGCTGCTCGGCGTCGCCAACACCATGCTGATGGCCGTGCTGGACCGCACCCGTGAGATCGGCACCATGATGGCGGTCGGGGTTCGGCGCGGCAAAATCCTGATGCTTTTTCTGCTTGAGGCGCTGACCATCGGTGTGCTCGGCGGCATTTCGGGCGGTGCGCTCGGTGGCGCGGTGGTTGCGTACATGAACGCCAAGACACTGCAAATCGCCCTGCCGACCTCGCCCATTCCGTTCGTGGTGGTGCCCTACGTCACCACCGGCTACATCGCATCGGTGGTGGCGGTGGCCGGCTTGGGCGCAGTCGTGTTCGCCCTGTACCCCGCCTGGCGCGCCAGCCGCATGCGCCCGGTGCAAGCGCTGGCCGGCGGCTAAGCAAGGAGCGCTGCGTGTTCTCGGTCGCCAAACTGGCGTTGCGCAACGTGTTTCGCAACAAGGGCCGCTCGACCCTGACCTGCGGGGCGATCGGTCTTGGCGTGCTGATGACGATGCTGCTCGGCGGCTTCGTGTTTGGCCTGACTGGCATCATCGTCGACGATGTGATTCAAGGTCGGACCGGCGCCATCCAGGTCCATTTGCGTGGCTACGACAACGTCAAAGACAACCTGCCGCTCGACTTCGACATGCCGTACGGCGGCGAGTTGCAGGCCAAGATCGCCGCGGTTCCAGGGGTCACGGCGGTCAGCGGCCGCATCCTGTTTGCCGGCAGCCTGAACAACGGCACCCGCAATACTTTCGTGGTCGGCAACGCCCACGACGCGGCCACCGAATCCAAGGTGTGTCCCAAGGGCAATCGCGGCCTGGATGGCAAAGCGCTCGCGGTCGGGCAAGACAGCAAGGGCGTGCTCGGCTTTGAGTTGGCCGAAGCGCTCGCCGCCCAGCTTGGCGCCCAGATGGTGGTACAGGCGGCCGCCAAAGACGGCCAGCAAAACGCGCTGGATCTCGAGGTCGCCGGCACCGTCAACAACAACCTGCCCTTCGAGTCCAAGCGGATGGTGTACGTGCCGCTGCCGCTGGCGCAGGCGCTGCTCAAGCTGGAGGGCAGGGTGACCGAGTACGTCATCGCCATCGACGACCTGGAACACCTGGACACCATCAAGGCCCAGCTGCAAACCGCGCTCGGGCCGACGTTTCACGTGCAGACCTGGATGGAACTGCGGCCGCAAGTGGTCGACATCGTCAAGACCCAGCGGGTGGTGCTGCTCGCGGTGTGCTTCGTGTTCTTGATCATCGCGGTCATCGGCGTGATGAACACCATGTTGATGGCGGTGTTGGAGCGGACCCGCGAAATCGGAACCATGATGGCCGTCGGCGTGCGGCGCGGCCGCATCACGGCGCTTTTCCTCGCGGAGGCCGCGGCCATGGCGCTGCTGGGCACCGGTGCGGGCACCGCGCTTGGGTTCGGCATCCTGGCCCTGATTGCGTCCAAAGGCGGCCTGCCGGTCACGCCGCCCGGATCCAAAGCGCTCGTGCAACTCATCCCGGCGGTGCCGACCTGGCTGGTGCTGCTGGTCGTCGCGGTCACCGCGCTGGCGACCGTGCTGGCTGCGGTCTATCCGGCGTGGCGGGCCAGCCAACTGCGGCCGGTCGAGGCCCTGCGGGCGATCTGAGAATCGATGTGGCCTGCGGGCCGTTGCAGCGTGGCGAACCGCGGCCGCGTGCCGCCCTTTGGAGCAACCGATGCGCATTTCCCTGTGTCTGGCCGTGGCGATGGCCCTTTGGGCCACCCCAGCGTTGGCCGACCCGACCGCCGAAGAGTTGATGAAGAAGTACGACCAGTTGATGGGCCCGGAGGCGTTTGAGTCGGTGGCGCGCATGACCGCCCACCGCGACGACGGCAGCACCCGCGCCTACAAGATGCTCATCCTCAAGAAAGGCGACGACAAACTGCGCCTGACCTTTCAAGAGCCGGCCGCAGTGGTCGGTCAGGAGATGCTGCGCCAGGGCGACAACTTCTGGGTCTACATGCCCAACCTCAAGCGCGCGATTCGCCTCGCCAACCGCGAGTCGTTTCAGGGCGGCGACTTCAACAATGCCGATGTGCTGCGGGTCAAGTACCAGGCCGACTACACCGGGACAGTGGTGGCCGACCCGGCCCGCGCGGATGCCTGGTTGCTTGAGCTCAAGGCCAAGACCACCAATGCCTCCTACGACAAGATCAAGCTGTGGATGCGCAAAAGCGACTTGCAGCCGGTGCTGGGCGAGTACTACACGGCATCGGGCAAGCTGCTGCGCAAAGCAGAGTTCAGCGATTACAAGAGCTTTGGTGGCCTGACCCGGCCGGGCAAGATCGTCATGCGCAACATGCTGGCGACCGCCCGCCACAGCGAAATGAAGTGGGAGTCGCTCAACACCGCCGTCAACCCGCCGCCCACCAAGTTCCTGCTCGATGACCTGGGCAAGTAGGCATAACGCCGTGGCGACGCCACGCAGCTGCGACCGCACAGGGTCTTGGGGCCGGGCGACCGTGCCGGCCGGCGTTCTGGGCATTGCGCGATTGGGTGCCGTCACGCTCGCGGCGCTGGCGTGCGCTTTGGCGCCCTGCGCAGCCGCCGCGGACGAACCGGCCGAGTCGTCAGAGCCCGCCGCCGAAGCGGGCGCGCCTGCCGCCGCAAGCGATCCAACCCCGACCGCGGAACCCGAACCCGCAGCCGCAGCGCCCGAAGCGGCAAGCGAAGAACCAGTCGACGAGCCGCTGCTCAAGCTGCGCGCCAATGGCTTTGTCGACATGCGCTGGACCGGCGGCTATGCCAGCGTCGCCCGCTTGATGCCGTCCACGGACGTGCCGCACCTGCAAAACCTGACCGAGGGCAACGTCCAACTCAAGCTCGATTGGGGCGGCGGTCGGGCCCAGGCCTTTGCCGACGTGTCACTGGTATGGCAGCGCGGCTGGATGTTCTGGGGCAAAGGCGCAGACGGTTCGCGCACGCGGTTGCCGGACCACGACGTGCCGAGCCTGCACCCCGCCGCCATCGTCGCCGAAGGGTATGTGCTCGGCAATCTGGGCGACCGCCTCAACCTGACGGTGGGCAAGAAGCGCGTGCTGTGGGGCCCCGGTCTGGCGTGGAATCCTTCGGATCTGCTCAACCCGCCCAAGGACCCGACCGATCCGACGCTGCAGCGCGCCGGACCTTGGCTGGCGCGGGCCGAATTGCCGCTCGATACATGGACCTTGACGCTGGTCGGCGCGGCCAAGACGACGCTGCAGTACGGCGGCCTGCCTGCCGGCCTCGTCACCTACCCCGATTTCATGGCCACCAAGCCCGACAACGCGGCGCATTGGACGGTGGCGGCGCGGCTGTACAAGCTGGTGGCCGAGACCGATCTCAACGCAATGGTCTATTACAGCAACCTGTACAACGATGCTTTTCAAGACAAGTTGCGCGCCGCGTTCAGCGTGTCGCGGGTGTTCTTGGACAGTGTCGAATTGCACGCCGAGGTGCTCGGCCAGCAGGGGTCGGCGCGCCTGTACGCCGAAGCGGATTGCGTCGGCAACATCGCCGCGGCCATCGGCTGCGTGGCCGGCGGGCGCGTGCCGGTCGGTTACAGCAAGGTTCACGACACCGACCTGCGCCTCAAAGCGCTGGCCGGCGTGCGCTGGCAGTTTGGCGAGAACGCCGCTTTGAGCGCGGAGTACCTTTTCAACGGCGACGGGCTCAACGACTTTCAGTACGGCAACTTGGTGCAAGGACTTGCGCTGGCGCAGTCGCTGCCGGCCGGGGCGCCGCTGCCGTTTTCGGTGGGCATGCAGGCCGCCGACCCCGGCACACCGCAGAAGTTTGCGTTCGAGCCGCTGCGGCGCCACTACCTGTTTCTGACCTACCTGCACCCGCAGTTGGCCGACGATTTCACCATCAACGCGGTGGTCATCGCCGGTCTGGGCGATCTGTCGGGGCAGGTGGTCCCGCAGTTGACCTGGTCGGCGCGCGAGTGGCTCAACATCACCGCCGGCGCCTTCGTGACGCTGCCCGGTTTCGAGTCGCTGGGCGTGCAGGCCGCCGGCCGTACCTGGACCGAGTACGGCATGCAGCCGGTGGCGTGGCGGGCGTTTGTGGCGGCGCGCGCCTTCTTTTGATTTTCGCGGTCCGGCG
>CAXRHS010001038.1:0-2080 GCA_964230235.1 Myxococcota bacterium | reverse complement strand
GTTGTCGGCCAACGGCAACTCGGAGCCGCCGGCCACCAGGACCCGGTCGCCGGCCGGCGTCGCCACCCGCGCGATCATCGGAAACGCCAGCGGCAGGCCAAGCGCAAACTGCTGGGCGCTGCTGCCATTGGCCAGGTCGCTGACTGTCCAGCGGCCCAACTGGTCGGTGACGGCGCAGTTGGTCGAACTGGCGCCCGAGCACTCGCGGGTATCCAGTTCCGCCGTGAATTTGCCAGCCGCCAAGGCGAGTTTGACCGAAGCCGTGCCACCCGCATAGGCAAATGCACCGCCAGTCACGGTCACAGCCTGCGCGAGGCCGACCGCAGCGCCGGCATTGCCAACCAGGCGGCTCTGGAAAATACCACCTTTGGGATCGAACACTTCGACCTGTTCGGCGGCCGCCTTCCAGTAGCCATCTTTGTCCTGCACGCCCAGGCCGCCAATGAGGGCGACGCGGCCGTCGTCCAGGCCGATGGCGGTTGGCAAGCCGCGACGCGCCGCGCCGTTGAGCGGGAAAAGGTGGTCGACCCGGCAGCGGTTGTTGGCCGCACAGGTGGCGTTGGCGTGGATGGCCTTGCAGTCCGACTCGGTCGAGCACACTTTCTGGCCGGCCTTGTCCTGCAGGCCGGGGTTGACCTGGGCGAGCGCGGTGAACTTGCCGACCTCGACGGTGGGCAGCCAGTACGGGGCGGCCGCGGCGGCGGCTTCGGACAGCCCGGCGACGACGCGGATGTTGCCGCGGTAGGCTCGGACCGCGTGGATCGAGCAAGCCTTGTCGCTGTAACCGTCGATAAGAACCGCGTAATTGTCTGCTGCCTCCAGATCCTTGATCACCGGTTCATTGGCTGTGACCCCGGCGTAGCCCTGGCAGCCGAAGTCAAAGGTCGGCGTCTGCGACAGCGCTGTCACCGAGCCGCGGAACAACCGGATCCGCAGCGCCTGCACATTGGGCAGAGCGCCCGACAGCGCCACCCGCAGTTGGCCGTAGCCAGCGGCAGCGCTCGGCAATTGCTCGACCGCGCAACTGACGGCACAGGCCGCGACGAGCATGCCAGCGAGCACAGCGCGCACGCTGGACCCGCATGACGTGGCCTCGCGCCAGAACAAGTCGATCGACAGGAGCGCGGAGCGGATCGGCGAGTCGCCTTGCAAAGTCGCGAGCTTGCGAATCGCCGACCTGGCAATGGGCGCCGGTGGAAGATCGCGTCGATACTTCACAAGCCCTTTGAGCCGGTTTTGCATGGCCAACCTCACTTGCCGGTCGCCCCGCCAAAGACGGGGTCGAGGTAGGCGTCGGCGTGGTCGAGCGTCACCGCCACGGCCCCGATCTTGGGGACGTCGTCACCGCGCAAAAGCAGCCAGGTCGCCACGCCCACGGCCGCCACCCCAGCGCCGACCACGCCCCAGAACCACGCCTTTTGGTAGACGGGGGGTTCGACCGGCTTGACCGGCATGCCGCCCGAACCCACGGTCGGGTCCTGGACCAGCGCCTGTTGCTCCAGCTGGACCGCTTGCTCGACCACTGCGCCCGGGTTGACCGTGACTTTGGCGGTCCACTCCTTGAATCCAGCGCGCACCACCCGCAGCGTGTGCGGGCCAGCGGCGACCGCAACCTTGAGGCCCGTCACCGAAGTCCGACCGACCAGCTTGTCGTCGACGTACACCAGGGCAACGCCGCCGCCAAACAGCACCACCTGCAAGGTGCCGGTCTGCTCGGCGGTGTCGGTGGGCAGATCAACCGGACCCAGCAGCACCACCAGACCGCGCTGGACGGCCTGCACGGGCTTGTCGGGGGCTTCCAGCGGCTGCACCGTCGATTGGGCCACGCGGCCTTGCACCACGTCGACGACGCGCATGTTCAACTGCAGCTGACCCGAAGGGTTCTTGGCCAGCTCGCTGTAGACGACCAGCTGCGCCGTGTACTTGTTGGCGATCTTGCCCAGGCACTCGACGCCCGGTTCGGTGCACTCGAATTCAAACATCTCTTCGGTCAGGTCGCCAGACGCAAACACGATCTCCAGCTGCCGGTAGCGCATGGCCTGGTTTTGCAGCTCTTTGGAGACGGTCTGGCGCTGCGCGT
>CAXRHS010001037.1:0-3834 GCA_964230235.1 Myxococcota bacterium | reverse complement strand
CGACGTGGGCAGCGAGTGGGCCGAGAAGTCGCGCGAAGGCAAACGCAAGATGGAGGCGGCCATCGAGGCCAACCAACTGCGGCGCCTCAAGCTTGAGAAGTACAAGAAAGGCGAGGCCGTGGACCTGCCCGGCTTGCCGACACCGGAAGCGGCGCCGCCGCCCGCCGAACCGACGCCCACTGCAGCGGCCCCCGCACCCGCGGTCAGGCCCGCCAAACCCACCAAGAAGAAGTGAGTCCGGCGCCATGACCGAAACGCTGCGCATGCTGCGCGCCGACCCGACGCCGCACTCGCCCGCGACCAAGGTGCGCCGCGACGATCCGCGGCTGTCGCACCGCATCATCACGCTCGACGCCGACCCGCAGCCCGACCGCGTGCAGCTCATCGTGCTGGGCGTCGCCGATGGCCGCGGGGTGCAGCTGGCCGGCGGGCGGGCGGGTGCCAACGACGGGCCGAGCAAGTTCCGCGACCACCTTTTTCGCTTGCCCGCGCCGCCGGACTTTGGTCCCGGATCGGTGCTCAACGCTGGCGACCTGGAACCGGCAGGCCATACGCCAGAGACCCATGCGCGCCTGGCCGAGGTGGTGGCGGTGTTGCGCGAGCGCTTTGGCGGCGCGCGGCTGGTGGTCATCGGCGGTGGCGGCGACCACGCCTACGGCGACATCCTGGGCCTTGCGCGCGCAGTCGGGCATCGGATTCCCGCGGGTACCATTGCAGCCGTTCATGTCGACGCGCACGCCGACGTGGCATTGCACGACCCGAGCCGCGATGAACCCCACGCCGGCACTGCCTTTCGGCGGCTGTTGACCGAGCCGGCGGCGCGGCTTGCGGGGCCGGCGTGCGTGCATTGGGGGCTTCAGCGCAGCGCGGTCGGACACGCGCACCTGCAATGGCTGGCCGAAAAGGGCGCGCGCACCGTGTTCTTGGAAGACATCGACGACGACGCCCGCAAGGCCGGCAGTGAACTGTGTGGGCTGTTGCGCGGACTCGCGGACGACCATCCTGGGCTGGCGCTGAGCGTGGACCTGCAGGCCTTTTGCCAGGCGGACGCGCCTGGGGTGGCGTCGCCGCAGGCCGTGGGTGTGCCGACCGGCGCGGTGGTGCGCGCGGCAGCGCTGCTGGGGCGCCTGGGGGTGGCGAGCCAGTTGGGGATCTACGAGCTCAACCCGCGGTTTGACCAGGATGGGGCGACAGCGCGGTTGGCGGCGAGGATTGCTTGGAGTTATGCTACGGGGTTGGTGTAGGCAGGTCGTGCAGCCATCGGGCTGCCACTCTTTGCAGTTGGGAATTTTCACGAACTCGCAGGAACCGCACTTGTCGTCCAGGCACTTGCCCTTTACACAGGGTTTGCTCGACTTGCAGTCGACGTCTAGAACGCAACAGGCGATCAAACAAAACTCCTTGCAAGTCGGATAGCTCTCGCCCGGTCCTTGTGAGCATACATAGCTCATGCAAGAGTATTTCGGACCCTGTAATGGGCAGACTGGAAAGTCGGCGCCCCAATCGCAGCAGCCAGGTTAGGCCGGATCGGGCTTTGGCGTACAAACCCCTGGTGTGTCCGTCGAGGCCCAAATCTGGCAGAGCGGCGGCGGCCCGCAATCCGCTGCGGCCGCGTCTGCATTGGCGTAGAGCGGCGCATCCAGCTGCGCAACCATGTCGGCATCTGAGTTGAACTGTTGGGCGTCCGCTAAGGGAACCTCCGCGACGGTTTGCGCATCTTGTGCGGCGGTCGCCTCGGCGGCCCAGGCGACATCGTGCTGGGCCTGGGATCCGCCAATTGTGGCTGCGTCAGCATCCGACGCCACCGTCGCGGAATCGACGGCTGCGCTGCCAGCGGCAGCAGGCGAATGGAACGGCGAACCCAACTGCGAAGCCTCGCGGGCGCAAGCCAAAATCGGCAGCAGCGTTGCGAAAGCGCAAGCCATGCGACAAGCAGGCCCCACAGCCATCTGCGCCTCAGATTCGATTTCGGTGGATGGAATCGGTCGGTCGGCCGACACGGCCGCAAGGGTCACTGTACGCTCGCCATGGCCGGACGTCGATGGCGAAGCCCTGCGCTCCCGCCTCCGCCCCAACGGTGCTATCCTCCACGGCCCGCCGCGCGTTGCGCGGCCCAGGTCGCCCGATGACCCGCGTCTTCAACACCGCCCACGCCAACCGGCTCGAGCAGCACTATACGCTGCCGCCGTTGTCGCGCTTGCCGGCCGATGTCGAGAACCTGGTCCACGACAGCTTCTACTTTGTGTTGCACGCCCCGCGCCAGACTGGCAAGACGACCTCGGTGATGGCCCTTGCAGAAAAACTGCGGAGCGAGGGTCGGTATGCGGTGGTGTTCTGCAGCGTGGAGGATGCGCGAACAGCGCAGAGCGAGGCAGAGGTGGTGGGGCGCGTGGTCGACGACCTTCGGCTGGCCGCGCAGCGTCAATTGCCGGAGCGTGAACGTCCGCCGCCCGAAGACGCGGCCGATCGCGCCCTATCGGGCAGCCGCCTCTACCAGTACCTGTCGCGCTGGAGTCAAGCTTGCCTCAGGCCATTGGTGCTGTTTGTCGATGAGATTGATTGCCTGGTCGACGACGGTTTGGTCTCGGTCCTGAGCCAGTTCCGCAAGGGCTACGCCGAGCGCCCTGCCGCCTTCCCGCACAGCGTCTGCATCTTCGGCATGCGCGACGTCCGGGACTACAAAGTTGCGTCGGGCGGGTCCGAGCGTCTGGGCACGTCGAGCCCCTTCAACATCAAGCGCGAGTCGGTGACGCTTTCCACGTTCTCGCGGATCGACGTTGCGGCGCTCTACGCTCAACACACGGCGGAGACCGGCCAGGTGTTCACCGATGCCGCTATCGACCGCGTCGTCGAACTCACCGGCGGACAACCGCTTTTGGTCAATGCGCTCGCCCATGATGTCGTCGGCAAACAGTGCTGGTCAGGACCAGTCGACGTGCCGCAAATCGACGCCGCCAAAGAGCGCATCATCCTGCAGTGGGGCACCCACTTTGACAGCCTGATGGCCCGGTTGCGCGAGGACCGGGTGCGCCGGGTGCTTGAGCCGATCGTGAGCGGCCAGGTGTCGGCCTTTGACATCGAAGACCTGCGCTATTGCCGCGACATGGGCCTGGTCGACAACAGCCGGCCGCCACGCGTTGCCAACGCCATCTACCGCGAGGTCATCGCGCGCAAGCTGACCGAGAACGCTCAGGCAGGCATGCCGCAAGCGCCGCACCGCTGGCGAAGCTCGGACGGCAAACTGGACATCGGCAAGGTGCGCGATGGCTTTGTCGAGTTCTGGCGCGAGCATGCGGAGAATTTCGTCCACGCCGAAAACTACCATGAAGTCGCGGCGCAACTGGTGTTCATGGCCTACCTGCAAGCGGCGGTCAACGGCGGCGGCCACGTCGACCGCGAATACGCGGCCGGTATGGGTCGCATCGACATCCTGGTGCGCTGGCCAGTCGCCGATGAGCATGGCCGCGTGGACCTGTACGGCAAGCACTTCGAGCGGCACCTTTTTGAGCTCAAGGTCTGGTACCACGACAAGCCCGACCCGCTGCCCAAGGCGCTGGAGCAGGTAGGCGAGTATGCGCAGCGGGTGCCGTGCGATTCGGTATCGGTGCTGGTGTTCGACCGACGCAAGGCGACGTTGCGCAAGAAGTGGGCGGCGCGGTCGCGGGTGCTGGGAGAGGTTGGGATTGTCGAAGGTGTGCCGGTTTGGGGGTGGCGGGCGTAGTGTCCAGACTGCAACAGGCGCAGCTACTGCCCCAACGCCCGCTCAAGCCGCGCCCGGTAATCTGGAAACAGATGCTTGAAGCGAATATCCAGCGCCGCCGAGGCCGGCGAGCG
>CAXRHS010001036.1:0-2715 GCA_964230235.1 Myxococcota bacterium | reverse complement strand
TCGATTTTCCACGTTGGCCTGTTGCAGACCAAGTGGGTCGCAAGCTCGCGACTCTGCGTGTCGACTCGCCGCTCTGCTCCGCGCTCGTGTCGATCGCCTTGTTGTTACACGGGTCCTTTGTCTACGGCATGGTCGGACTCACAGCCACCGGCACCGCCGCAGGGGGCGCGGCAGGGGCAATCGGCACCTCGACACAGCGAACCTCCGGGCCTTTGGTGCCGCCAAAAAGCAGCCCCAGGCTGAATTGCAGCACGTTGCCATTGTTGCCGATGTCGTTGCCAAAGCCCTTGACCGCGCCCGAGACGGCGAGGCCGGCGGACAATTCCGGCACCACGCTCAAGTTGCGGGTGACTGGCCACACAAGGCCCAGGCTCGACCCGACGATGACCATGTTGAAGGTGCTGCCAAAGTCCGTCGAGGTGTCGGTCGACAAGATGTCGACCACCTTGGGACCGACCACGATCTGACGACCTCCGCCGAGGTGAATGCCAAACAACGCGGCCAGTTGCACAGTGGTGAAGTGCAGCGCGGTGCCATTGGTGTCGCCACCCGGAGCGTAGATGTACATCACGCCGGGGTTGAGCGAGATGTCCAGGCCACTGTCTGGTTGGGCGGCCTTGCGCAGTGCAATGCGCGAGTCCAACGTGTAGCCAGGCAACGGCAGCCACAGCCGCGCGCCGATGTCGACGTTTTCGGTCACCCCGTAGCGGCCGCCGATCTCGACCTGTGGGCCTGGCCGCCCGGATTGCGACAGGCCGACGCGGTTGAACGCCGGCGCCAGCACGAACTGGGTCTCGCCGCTATCGACCGGCCGCGCCGTGCCCAGCGTGGCAATCGAACAGGCGCTCGCGCACGCCATTGCGCCGATTGCCATGACCCCCTGGAAGAAACCCTTGCCCTGCATGACCAACCTCAACTGGCGCAGCCGCGGCCGTCGCCCTCGCTACTATTGTTGCGACAAGTCCCACTTGGCGCGCCGCCACGACGCCCGCAAGTCTGCTTCGGTCGCGACGACCGCTGTTCCGCTGGCCTCGCGACCATCGAGAAACGCGACGAAGTCCAATTGCTGGTCCTTCGTGCCCATTTGCGTATCGAATAGCTCAATCAGGTTGGTGGGGGGCAACGTCTTGCGGCCCATCACCTCTTCCAGCGGCAACGTCAGACCGGTCGAGACGCCCTTCTCGGGTCGGTACACGACATAGACCACCTCGCTGCACACCAGCGTCGATTCGGTCAAGAAGTCGAAGTCAAAGTCGTAGGGCTTGCCCAGGCTGGCGAAGGCCGCAACGATGGCGCGCGCCTTCTCGGCTTTGGTCAGGCGCGGCCGCACCATGCCCACGTAATCGGCGGAGCACGACTCGTGCAGGCTGGCCATCGACACGCCCTCCGAGATGGCCTCGATGACGCGGTGCGGCTTGCCATCGTGAGCGGCGGCCGTGTACGCCTTCCACTGTTCGGCAAAGTTCTTCTCCAGGTAGCCGGTCAAGCCTTTGTCGCCAAGCGCTGCCTTGACCCCGGCGTCACCGTCCAGCGCCGCAGCGATTTCGGCCGGACTGCCGACGTAGAACGCGGCGTGGGGCCAAAACCCCGGCAGACCCAGGTTGCTCAGGTACCAGTTGCGACGTTCGACGATGATGTCGCCCGGCTGCGCCTGCGTGGTCAGCCAGTCGATTTGCGCCTGCGAAATCAGTGCTTTGCCGGTCGAGCGCAGGCGAGTGTCGCCCAGCCACTCGGCGATGTCGGTGATCAGCGCCCCGCTCAACTGGTCGAATTGGTTGCCCAAGATGGTCGCAAAGCCTTGCATCATCACTTGGATGGCCTGACGGTTGAAATCTTCCTCCGCCTTCTGCGCAAACTTGAGCGCCTGTTCCGCAAGGCCGGTGAACTCGGCGTGCTCCTTCTCTTTGCCTCCGCGCAGGGTCGCGGCCCGGCGCTGCATGGCTTGCACGCCAATCTGCAGCAGCATCCGCGTCTGCGGCTTGGCCATGCGCACCAGCATCGCGTCGTATTCGTTGGCGCCCACCCCATACTCGGGGTCCGGGTCGTTGAGGATGGCCTTGAACTGCTCGATGCGCCCAAACGCCCGCAGAAATCGCAGGTTGGTCGAGGTCTGCGTGGCAAGGGCTGTCACGCCGGTCGTCAGGGCGAAAATCTGCTGGTCCGGCGTCCCGGCCTGCCGCCAACCCTGCAAGAACTTGTACTGGTACGAGTGCAGCGCGCGCATGTGGTCGAGGTAGGGCGCCCACAGCGACAGCAGTTTTTTGCGCTGGTCCGCGGTCGGCACGTAGTCGCCCTTGACCTTGCCGAGCGATTTCTCATAGTTGGCCAACAGATCGTTGACCTTCTCGACTTCCGCGACCACTTTTTGCAGGGCCTTGGCGTCGGCCAACTTGGGCGGTCGGCCCTTGGGACCCGAGTCGCACGCGGTGGCAAACAGCAGCAGCGCCACAAGCGAGGTCTGCCAGAATCGCGATATTGTTGCCATTGTCGGCCTCCAAACCGCGCAAGTCTACCCCAGGTTGGGGGTGGGCGCCAGGGTCTGTGCCTGCAGTCGACCGCTGTATGCAACGATTTTGTCGATCCCGGGGTAGCGAGGCGATGCCCGCAGCGTCGGGCGCGGCGAAGCAGCATCATCCCGGGTTTCACAGCGGGTCAGGCAGACAACGCCGATGGTCCGCCACCCAACGCAGGGCGATCGCAAAGTCCGGGGGCCAA
>CAXRHS010001035.1:0-10968 GCA_964230235.1 Myxococcota bacterium | reverse complement strand
GATAGCGCAGAAAATGGCCGATGACCATGCGCACGTAGTTGCGCGACTCGTGCGGGCCCAGGTCGTCGATCATCTCGTCAAAACTGCGCCCGAGCTTGGCTTGCTGGCGCATGTGGTACTGCAGCAGCATGGGTCCACCGTTGTAGGACGCAATCGCAAACGGCAGCTGGCGGTGGAACTTCTTGTACAGCCCGGCCAGGTACTGGGTGCCCCAGCGCACGTTGTGGGCCGGCTGCATCAGCATCCACAGCTGGTAGTCCTCTTTGGCTTCGCGGGCCAGCCGCACGGCGGTGCGGTCGAGCAGTTCCAAAAGCCCATAGGCCGGCGCACCCGAGATGAGTTCGGGCCGGTAGGCCGACTCCTGCAGCATGTGCGCATAGACCATCCACTCGGGCGCGCCCCAGCGCTCGGCCGCCGCGACCACGTGGGTCGCAAACGCCCGCGGGTAGATGCCGCGCCAGGCCTGCACGGTGTCGCGGGTCGGCAGTCGCTGCAGCACTTCGCGGTGGTTGCGCAGCGCGTCGCTGCGGGCGTCGGCAAATTCTTCCAGGGCGTCGGCCAGGTCCAGGCGCAGCTTGCGCAAGCGGTCGGCGCCCAACTCCATGCGCAGGCCGGCCTGCAGGCTGTCCCAAGCAGAGCGCGCCACGTCGGGTTCGCCGAGCGCACACGCCAGCCGCAGCGAGCGCAGGTTTTCGTTCATTTTGAGGCCAGCGAACGGGTCTGCCGCCTGGACCGGCACTTTCGAGAAGTCCTCCCGCGGCGGCACCCTGTCCGAAAAACCCCAATCTTGCAGCAGGTTTTCCGAGAGGCCGCTGTAGTAGGTCAACGGGTACTTGTCGATGAGCTGTGTCAGCGTCTCGACCGCGGCATTGCGGTGGCCGAGCTTGTCCTGCGCCTTGGCCACCCAGTAGCGGGCCTTGGCCCCGACCAATGGATTGGTATTGGGCATCAACGGCTTGAGTAGCTCGATGGCCTCCGCCGGCTTGCCGCCGAGCAGGGTCCAAAAGCCGACAAACCAGCGGTACTTGCCGACGTCGATGTCCTTTTCGTTCTGGTCCAGCGCTGCGCCGAGGTCGCGGGCGGCTTGCAGGCTGCGGCCGGCCATGTGCAGGGTGCGCGCGCGGTCGTAGTGCAGGTCGATGCGGCGGTCATTCTTGACGTGGCCAAAGTGCTGCAGCCACTGGTCGTAGCGCGCAATGGCCTCGTCGGTTTTGCCAATCTTGCCGAGCACCAGCGCGTACGAGGGCAGTGCATTCTGGTACAGCGGTGCCTCGGGCGTCGCGGCTTCGGCCAGGTACATCGCCGCGCCCGGGTAGTCGTCGCGCAACCGCTCGCTACCGATCTTGCCTAAGAAATAACCGACTTCGTTGCGACGGTAGCCCTTGACCCAGAGCTGCACGCCCACCGAACGGCAGCGCTCGTAGGCGCGACGCGAAAACAGCGTGACCATCCGATCGAACTGTTCGGCGTCGTTGAGCGACGACAGCGGCACGATGTCGGCGGCCTCGTCGACAAACTCGGACTCGGGGTGGTTGAGCAGCAGTTTTTTCCACAGCTTGTGGCTGCGTTCGCGGTCAACCGCGCCCAGGACCCGCGCAGCGCGCGCCAGCAGTTCGTCGCGCGGCAAGTGCTCCGCGCTTTTTTCATACAGGCTGAGCGCCGTCTGCGCGGCCGCCTCGGGCGGGCCGACCTTTTCGTGCAGGCGCGAAAACAGCAGGTCGGCGGCAGCCCACCGAAAGCTGCCAAAATCGACTCGAAAACTGCGCAGCTTGTCCAATGCCGACTTGGGTTTTCCCTGCGCCTGCGCCACTTCGATGGCCGCCCAGCGGTGCGCGGCCGGCGCCGCGTCGGCGACGATCTTGGCCCTCGCCAGCGCCTTGGCGGCCGCAGACGCCTGCCCCTGCCGCGCCAGTAGCCGCGCCAACACGTGCGAGGCCGCGGCGGCCAGGTCCTTGTCTTTGGCGCCCTGCAGCCGCTGCAAGTCTTCGGCAATGCGGCCGGTCTTGCCGACCCGCCACAACTGCACGACGCGGTGCAGTTCGGTCCAGGTTGCCGACACTGGCAGCGCCACCGGTTCGCCCGCAACCTCCGGGTCGGCTGCCGGCGGCGCTTTGGTCTTGTCGCGGGCCGCGGGTGGCGCGGGGCGGACCGTGCGCAGCTTTCCGGGCTTTTCGCGCACGCGCGCCGCCCGGCGGGTGCCGCTGCGGGGTGCCTGGTTTTTGCGCCCCGCCTTGCCCTTGGTCGCAACTGGCTTGGCCTTGCCAGCCGCGGCCTTGTCTCGCGTTGCCTGCTTGGCCTGGGCTTTGGGCTTTGGGCCGACGCGGGCCGTAGCCGGATCCGCGTCCACCAACACCGCGACCGCGGCAACCGCAAGCCACAGCGCCAGCCAGTCGCGCAGGCGGGTGGGCCAGCGCAGGCGGGCCAGGGCGGGTACGGGCGCAGGCGGCGGGGCGGCGGTCACGGGGGCGATGCTCTACTGGCATGGAGCGCCAGGGTCGCCGACCGTACCACGCCGGCAGGGTCCGCGACCATGGCGGCGGGCCGATCTGTCGCCGGGCGGTGATCACGGCAACTGAAGCGTGATCACGGGCCGCCGGCCGCCAGCGCGCGCGGCCATGCGTTGCGGCGACTCGAACAGAAGCTGTGTAATTTCAAAGGCTTCGTTGGACTATCTACTTATTGTCTACTTCCGCAGACCGCCAGGACTGGCGACTTTTTTGAGAGAATTTGCACCCCGCGCGGGCTGCCCCCTTGCAATCTTGCGCGAATCGGCCGATACAGCGCGCCAAGGGCGCAATGCGCGCCGCAACTGCGATCACGCGCTGCGGCCGGCTGACGGGAGTCGGTCCGTCCAAACGCGTGGCGGGTTGCCGTACTGTCGCCGCGACGGGGTCGCCCCCGAACGGGCACTTACTTCCCCGGTGCCGGTGTGCCCAAGCAAGGTTACCTGGACCGACCGCCGCGCCCGCGGCCGTCACACAACTGACTGCGCGCAATGCAGTCCAACAGCAACTGGAGGCAACATGGCCGACGAGAAGCCCGCCAAGGAAAAGAAGAACTTCGTGCTGATGGAGAACGGCAAGGACACCAACATCGTGTTCTCCAACGCGCAGCCGCGCGGGGCCGCGCTCAAGGCCGCCGCCCGCGGCTACACCGAAATCCGTCTGCGCGAGCGCGGCACCAAGCGCGTGCACGTGTTCAAGGGCGGCCGCAAGGAAGTGACCGCGCCGACCAACCGTCCCAAGTGGCTGCCCGAGAAAGTGTGGAAGGCCACCGTCGAGAAGCAGGGCGTCGAGCACATCAAGTAGCCCGAGCGGCCCGCATGCGCGGCTCGGTCGCGCACTGGCCTTGCCGGTGCCGCCGAGTCGGTTCTGTTGATCAACGCGCCACCGTTCCGACCGCGACCGCCCGCTTGGCGATGGCGTTTCGGATCGGCGGCGCGTTGTCGTTTTTTGCCCAACCGCGCAGGGGGCCGGCAACTGGGACACCGCGGTGACGAACGACACAATACCTGCAGCGACCGCAAACTGCGGCGCTGGCCGACCGGGTCTGCGCGGTGGCTAGAAGGTGCGCCGCAATTCCAAGGTCACCTGATCGTCGCTGCCGAACCAGCCGCCGATCGAGTTGAGAGGGCCGTCCGCGACGACCGCGCCCAGCGCAGCCTGCCAGCGTTCCGAGGCTTGCCAGCCTAGCCGCGGGGTCAGGGCCCAGTCGCGCAACGTCACACCATAGTACCCGCCCAGCTGCGCCAGCCACGCGTCAGCCTCGCCCCACCGCACCAGCACGCCGCCGCCGACCTGCCACTGCAGGGCCGCGGCCAGCATCAGTTGGGTGCCGGCGGGCACCCGATAGGCCCACTGGCCGTTCAGTTCGAGCAGGGCCGCCGCGCGATCGCCCCAGGTATGCTCCAGGCCCGCGCCCACCTGCGCCAAAGGCGACAGCAAGGGTCGAAACTGGGTGTCCATGAACACCCGCTGGTGGCTCCACGCCAGTTCGCCGCGCGCCACCCAGCCCGGCGCCAGTTCGCCTTGCGCCTCCAGGCCCACGACGCCGCGCCGCCGCCAGGTCGCCCGCGCCAGATCGGCCACGGTCTTGCCCTTGGCCCGTTCGGCCGCGGCCGCAACCTGCGGGTCCGCGAATTGGCCTGCCAGTTTGGCAACGTCGAAGCCGGCGTCGGCCGTCCGCGCCAGCAAAAGCAGCAGGTCCGCGTCCAGGTGCAGCTCTGGCAGGCGGTCCCAGGTCCAAGCCGCCACCACCGCCAGGTCCACCCGCCCGATCGACACCCGCCAGCGCGCCGCAGGGCTGCCGTCGAGCGGCGTGTCGCTCGGAGGTTGCAGTGCGATCATCAGGGCTTGCGACAGGTGGCGGTCCAGCCGCAGGTCGAGGCGCCGCAGCAGCACCCCCAGCGATCCCGACAGTTCGGGCCCCTGCCCGGGCCGAACGAACGCTGCGTCGGTTGCAAACGGCGAGAACCGGTGTTGATCAAAGAACGGCAGGAACACCACATCGAGTTGGCCGGGACCGGCCGGGCGCTCCAGGCGCACCAGCCACGATGGCAGTAGTGGCGACTCGTCGGGGTTGTCCAGGCTGCCGACCAGGCCGGTGCTGAAGTCCATGGGGTGCAAAAAGCGAAGCGCACTCTGTAGTTCCAACGCGCCCCAATTGGCGACGTCGCGGCCGACGGTCAGCCGCCCCCAGTCGGCCGCCCACTGCAGGTTGGCGTGGCGCAGCTGACTGTCGAGGTCGTAGCGCATGCCCAGATCGGGCAGGTCGGCCCGAAACGCCGGCTTGTGCACGCCGCCTTGGTGACCCACTTGAGCGCGGTGCAACATCCGCGCGCTCAGCCGCACCTGCAGCGCGCCTGCCAGCGGATGCTTGAGGTCCAAGTCGAGACGGTTGCGCAGCGCCAGCACGTCTTCGGCCGGGTCCTCGGCGGCGAGGTCCAGGCCCAGCACCCCCACCCAACTGCCCCAAAACAGTGTGGGACCGCTCGGCGGCGCTTGCTCTGGCGGGTCCGCGGTTCCGTCCGCCGTGCCAAAATCATCGACCGCGGTGGCCGTGGCGGCATCGGCGGCCGCCAGCGCATCGGCGTGTGCGACGGCTGGCGCGGTTGCGGCCAATACGGCCAAAGCGGCACACCACCTTGCGCCCGCCCAAAGTCTTGCGCCTGTGCGCACGCTGGACCCCTTTTGCGCCACCGCGACCTCTGCCACAATTGCGCGCCTGCCGGCCAAGCCTCCCTGCCCGCGCGCCTGGAACCATGCTGCACTATACGCTCGACGGCTTCGGCGGTCACCGATCGCGTTTTGACGACATCCGGCTCATCCACGAGCTCATTGAAGAACTCCCGGTCCGGCTTGGGTTGCAACCCGCGATGCCGCCGATGCTTTTGCCGTACTACAATGGCGTCGAGCCCGACGACTGCGGCATCAGCGCGTTCGTGTTCCTGCCCGGCGGTCACCTGACGCTGCACACGTTCAGCTTTCGCGAATGCTATTTCGTCGACCTGGTGGCGCCTCGCGCGTTCGACGTCCACGAGGCCAATGCGTTCATCCAAAATGCGCTGCCGGTCCGCTCGGTCGAGGTCCACACCGCGCGCCGACCGCGCCCGTTCGACGAAGTGCCGGTGCACCCATCCGAGGATTTTGGCCCGCACCTGCTGCTCAATATCGACGGCTACTCGGGGCCGCGCGACATGGACGGCTTGTTCCGGCTTTTCGACAACTTGCCGCCGCGCATCGACATGACGCCGATCATGCGGCCCTACGTCTTGCGGTCTACCGATGCCGGCGCGCCGGACGGCGGCGGCTGGCTGTCGGCGATGACCATGATCGCGGAGTCGCACATCGCCGTGCACATCGACCAATCCAGCGATCGCGCCTACTTCGACATCTTTTCGTGCAAGTTCTTTGACACCGACGCCGTGCTGGGCGAGCTCAAGGCGGCTTTTCCCGGCCGGTCGCACACCGTGCAACTGATCTCGCGCGGTTGCGGCTACCGCGTCAAACGCACCGAGCGCGCGCCCGAGCACGCCCGCACCAAAGCCTGGCTGCACGCCCGGCCAGCGTAGCCGAGGTTCCCATGCGCAATCTGCTGGCCACCGTGGCCGCGCTGTCGTTCGCCGTGGCTGCGCCTGCGCACAGTGCCGACGATCCGGCGGCGCGCAAGGTCTTGCAGGCCACCAACGACCGCAATGCCAGCGGCTTTCAGGCCGGCCAGAGCAAGACGGCGGTCACCTTGACCCTGGCCAGCGGCAAGTCCAAGACCTGGCTGACCCAAAGCCGGGTGGTGCGCGGCAAAGACGGCCGGCTCAAGTCGCGTGTCACGTTCTTGGAGCCCGCCGACGCGGTCGGCACCGAACTGCTGATTCTGGAAGAGGCCGGAGGCAACGCCAGCCAGTACCTGTGGTTGCCCAAGACCGCGCGCTTGCGACGCATCAGCGGGTCCCAGCGCAATGAAGCGTTCATGGGCACCGATTTTTCGTTTGGTGACTTGCAGGGCCGCGGCTTGCAGACCGGCGAGGCCAGGCTCGCGGGCAGCGAGGCCATCGCGGGAACGCCGTGCACGCGGGTGGACGTCGCCATCAACGACGGCGAAGACGCCTACGGCAAAGTGCAGCTGTGGATTGATGATCGCTTGTGGCTGGCCCGCCAGATCAAGTTCTTCGACAAGGCCGGCGTCCACGTCAAGACGCTCATCGTCGACCAGGTCCAAGCGGGCGAACCGGGCCGGACGGTGATGAAAAAATTTCGGATGCTGAACCACTTGCGCAACTCGGTCACCACCGTCGAAACCCGCGACATCGACACCAAGACCGCGCTGCCCGAAGCCCTTTTCGTGCCCGAGGCGCTCGGAAAATGAGCGAGCCGCCCCAGTTGCGGGTCATGCTGTGCTCGGGCTGCTCGCGGCCGGCGCCGATGGCGTCGCTTGCGCGCTTGACCACCGCGGCCCGCCGCGCCGCCAAGACGCGCGGCGTGGTGCTTGAGGTCGGTCGGTCCAGTTGTCTGTCGGCGTGCAGTTCGGGGCCCAGCGCGCTCATCGAGGACCCCAATGGCGTGGCGCGCTTGCGCCACATCACCCAACCCGAGCAACTGGCGCGCGCTATTGCCGCGGCGCCGGTGCTTCTGAGCGCCCAACCAGTGCCGGACGACCTGCAAGACCTGCTGTTGTCGCGCCTTTTGTGGGCCGATCTCGACGGCGAAAGCTGACCCCGCCCCCTTCTGCCCAAAGGTTACCGATGTCCTTTCGTCTGGCGCTTCTGGTCACCGGCCTGGCCGGCTACATCGCCCTTTCGTACGAAATGGTGTGGTTTCGGGTCTATGGCTTCTTGACCGGCGGGGCCCCGTCGAGTTTTGGCGTCATGCTCGGCGCCTACCTGGCCGGCATCGCGCTCGGCAGCCTCGCCGCCCGCAAAGTCTGCGACGAGATCGGCACCGGCGGCGACCCCAAGCGGCTGCGCTGGCCGGCCGGCCTGGTGCTGGCGTCGACCGTGGTCAGCTTTTTGTTGGCGCCTGCGGTTGCGCACCTGGTCACGTTCGCCACCTATGCGTTTTCGTTGGCTGCGGTAGCGCTGGCGGCCGGTTTGATGGGCGCGATCTTGCCGCTGGTCGCGCACTACGGCATCGCTGCGGACGCCCAAGTCGGTGAAAAGCTGAGCTACCTGTACCTGGCCAACATCGCAGGCAGCGTCCTTGGATCGCTTTTGACGGGCTTTGTGCTGATGCAGTGGCTGCCGCTGCCGCACATCTCGGCGCTGCTGATGGTGTTGGGGGTCATGCTCACTTCGGTGTTGTGGTGGGCCAGTTGCGCCGATGCCGTGCCCAAAGCGGTCGGTGCGATGGTGCTGCCGCTGGTCGCCGTGGTCGGCGCGCTCGCCGGGCCGAGCCTGCACGCCGAGCTGTACGAAAAGCTGATGTGGAAAAAGAAGTTCGACGGCCAGCGCTTTGCGCATGTGGTCGAAAACCGCTCGGGCGTCATCACGGTTTCGCAAGACGGCGCCATTTTTGGCGGGGGCATGTACGACGGCGTGTTCAACACCGACGTCGTGCACGATCGCAACTTGATCGTGCGGGCCTATGCGCTGGCGGGCTTGCCGCGCAAGACTGGAAAAGTGTTGATGATTGGCCTGTCGTCGGGGTCATGGGCGCAGGTGCTGGCGCACTTGCCTGGGGTCACCGACTTGACGGTCGTCGAAATCAACCCCGGCTATCCGGAATTGGTGGCGAAATTTCCCGAGGTGCAGTCGCTGCTCAAGAACCCCAAGGTTCACCTGGTGTTCGACGACGGCCGGCGCTGGCTGCGCGCACACCCGACCGAGAAGTTCGACACGGTCTTGCAGAACACCACCTGGCACTGGCGCGGCAACATCACCGACCTGCTGAGCATGGAGTACTTGGAACTGGTCAAAGCACACCTGAACCCGGGGGGCCTGTTTGTGTACAACACAACCTGGAGCGAGACCGCCCAAAAGACCGGCTGTGCGACCTTCAAACATGGGCTGCGCATCATCAATTTCATGTACCTGAGCGACCAGCCGGTGGTGCTCGACCGGCAGCGCTGGCGCACCGAGCTGGAGCAGATCGTGGTCGACGGCCGCAAGATCTTCGATCTGGCGCAGCCGCACCACCGTGCGCGCCTGGACGACATCTTGCGCCTCGCCGATCAGAGCACCTATGGGCCGGATGGCGGCCAGGCCGAGACCTGCGCAAAACTGGTCGAACGGACCTTGCATACGCCGTTTGTGACCGACGACAACATGCTGACCGAGTGGACCCGCAAGTGGTATCAGGTGCCGACCGGCGGTGATTGACCGGCGCGGTGGCGGGACTATTTGCCCCAACCGGCGCCGCGCATGGTTTTGGGTAAGCGTTTTGTGGTTGACGCGTCGCGGACCGGCCGTTACAGTCGGGAGGTTGTGCCTGCGGTTGCCGCCGCGGCAGGACTTTGCGCGCCCCCGGCGCCATTGCCAATCCGAACGATCTCGACAACGCGAACGACTTTGATGACTTTGATGACTATCACGACTTTGAAAACGGATCGCACCGCACCAAGCAGGAGCACCACCATGGACACCCGCTTTTTCAATCGCCCGACCCGCGTCCTTGCGCTCGCCGCCGCTGCGGTCCTGGGCCTTTCGTGTGCGGCCGGCGGCACCGGCGGATCGAGCACGGACCCGAACAAGGTCAACGGCGGCGGATCGGTAGGCGGCGAATTCGCCTGCGCGTCGGGCAAGGACGTGTCCGACGGCGGCTTCAAGCTCGACTGCAACGCCGGCATCGAACTCAAGGTGCCGTCGACAGGCAAGACGGTGACCCGCGGCGGCAGCGTGGTGTTGTCGGTCGGCTCGGTCAAGCTGGGGGCCAGCACCGAGCCGCTGCAGATCCTCATCCGCAACACCAAAGGCGTGCAGGATGCGGCGGCGCTGGTCATCAAGTCGGTCCAGTTCAACTACAGCAACGGCAGCCCCGACGAAACCGACACCAAGCAGAGCCTGGAGTGCTTCCAAGATGCGGCGATGACTGTTCGCTGCAGCAAGGCCAGTTGGAAAGCCGTCATCCCGACCGGTTTGACGCCCAAAGCGGGTCAGGCCGACAAAGAGAGCTTGTTCTTGCGGTTCACGCGCTTTGACGCCAAGGACCGCAACGCCACGGTCACCTTGAGCTTGGGCGGCATGAAAGAAGAGGCCGACCGCACCTTTACCTTCACCGTCAAGACCGAGCAAGGCAAGCCCAAGCTTGAGCTGCAACCCGCGGACGGCCTTGGCTTTCCGTATGTGCAACCGGGCGGGACCAAGATGCTGCCGTTCTCGGCGGTCAACGCCGGCGACGCCGTGCTGACCCTGACGTCCATCAAAATGGCCGAGGTCGATCCGGCGTTCACCATCAAGCTCGTCGATCCGGCCGACCACGACACCGCGGCGCACGTCGGCGGCAAGCCGTGGGTGTTTGAAAAGCCGCTCGAAATCGACGTCGGCAAGTCGGCCCAGTTTGAGGTGACCTTTGCGCCCAAAGACGACAAGAAGAAGACCGGCACCGTCAAATTCGAGAGCAACGACCCCGACAACGCCAGCCGCAAGCTCAACCTCGACGGCAACACGGCGGTGCCGGCGCTGTGCATGACGCCGACCGGCAAGTTCAACTTTGGCGGCGGCGTTCCCGGCAGCACCCCCGGCACCGCGCCGGTCAAGGTCAAGAACTGCGGATCGGTCGACCTGGTGGTCACCAGCATTGATTTCATTGCCGAGGAGACCAAGAGCAACGAATTCGCCATCGACCAGACCCCGCTTTTCTCCAAGACCAAGAACGGTACCGGCCCCATCAGCGCCGACAACCCGATGACCCTGCCGATCAATGGCGAAGCAACCTTCAATGTGGCCTACGCGCCCAGCGACTTGACCAAAGAGGGCGACCCGCCGGACGTTGCGGTGCTGACCGCCAAGTCCAACGCTTTCGTGTCTCCCAAGCTGCAACTGGAAGGTGTCGGCGTGGCCGTGACCTGCCCCATCGCCAAAGTCATCGTCACCGAAGGCGAGCAGGTGGTGCCGCAGACGCTGATTCACCTCAAGGGCGACAAGTCGCAGGCGCCCGGTGGCGGCTCGATCAAGAAGTACAAGTGGACGGTCAAGCAGCCGGCCGGCTCGAACCAGCCGCTGCTGCCGAACGCTACGTTCGTCAACCCGACGCTGACCGCCAATACGTCGGGCGAGTACGAGTTCTGCCTCGAGGTGTGGGACGCCAACGACAGCAAGTCGTGCGCGCCGGCTTGCCAAAAGGTGCTGGTCATTCCCAACAACGCGCTGCACATCGAATTGCTGTGGGACACGCCGTCCGATCCGGACCAGACCGACAGCGGCCCTGCGGCCGGCGCCGACCTCGACCTGCACTTTGCGCACCCGCTGGCGTCGACGCTGGACCTGGACTGCGACGGCCAGGCCGACCCGTGGTTCAGCAATCCCTGGGACACCTTCTG
>CAXRHS010001034.1:0-3622 GCA_964230235.1 Myxococcota bacterium | reverse complement strand
CCTTAGGGCGCCGCCAAAAACAAGTCGTTTTTGGCGATGCCCTTCTTGCTTGTTGCGTGGGTCGCAAGCTCGCGTCTTTGCAAGCCGACTCGCCGCTCCGCTCCCCTCGTACGTGATCGAGTAATTTGCGGCGAGTTCCTTACCATCCAGTCCATCGCCCGGAGGAAAAGCATGGCCGCTACCGCGTTGTCCCACGACCAGATGATCAGCGCCTTTGAAGCGCGCTTCGACTACTTGACCGCGCGCACGATGCTCGGCGAAGTGCTCGACTCCGCTGGGGTCGGCAAGTCGGGCAACTACGACGCGGCCGCGCTTGCCAAGATTGCCGTTGCGGTCGAGAAGTTGCCGCGCCCACAGCCCATCCTTGCCCGCCTGGCCAGTGGCCCCGTCGCCGCGGCCGCACCCGCCGCCAAGGCCGCCGAGCCCAAAGCCGAACCGAAGGCAGAGCCCAAGGTCGAGGCCGCGCCCGCTGCGGAAGCTGCGCCGGCCGAAGCCGCCCCCGCCGAGGCTGCCGCCGACGACGGCGCCGAGAAGCCCGCCGAGAAGAAAGGCAAAAAGAAAGAGGGCTAGGCCCTGTGAGCGACCTGCGGGTGCCGGCGCTGCGATTGCGGCCGCCCGCCGACTGCGCTGGTTGCCGCAAATCCTGATCGCACAACCCGCCCGTCTGGTGCTACGATGCGTCCACCCGCGCGCGCCCTGCGCCGGCTGGAGCCGCCTTGTCCGTGCCCGCTCAACCTGCGCTCGCCCACACTGGCCGGGCCAACACCGTCTCGACCCTGCGCAGCCTGCGCGACGATGGCGACATCGCCGAGCCGATTGAGATCGAAGAGGACTTTTCTTTCGATCTGAGCGGGCCGCATACCATCGCGGTGCCGCGCCGGCAGCGAATTCCCGACGATCCCGCGATCCTCGAGCGCCGCATTTCGCACCTTTTCACCAAGGCCAGCAAAGACTTTGGTCTGCTGGAGCCGGGTGACAAGGTCATGGTCTGCATGTCGGGCGGCAAGGACAGCTATGGGTTGCTGCACTTCATGCAGCGCGCGCAGCGCCACTCGCCCATCAAGTTCGAGCTTGTGGCCGTGCACCTGGACCAGGGCCACCCCGGCGTTCCGCTCGACACCTTGGAAGGCTACCTGCGCACCTGCGGTTCGCCCTACGAAATCGTGCACTACCACACCTACGACATCGTGCTGCAGAAGTTGGAGCCCGGTAAGACCACCTGCTCGCTGTGCTCGCGGCTGCGGCGCGGCATCCTGTACGACACCGCCAAACGGTTGGGTTGCAACAAAGTCGCGCTCGGTCACCACCGCGACGACATGGTGGCGACCCTGATGCTCAACCTGTTCTTTTGCGGCCAGCTCAAGGCCATGCCAGCCAAGCTGCGTGCCGACGACGGCTACAACACGGTCATTCGCCCCCTGGCGTACGTGCCGGAGCCGATGCTGGTCAAGTGGGCGGAAATCAAGAAATATCCGCTGATTCCCTGCAACCTGTGCAGCCGGCAGCCTGACCTCAAGCGCGCCCAGATGAACGCGCTGTTGGCCGACATCGACCGGCGCTATCCGGGGGCACTTCCCTCGGCCCTGCAAGCGATGCAAAACGTCAAGCCGCGCTTCCTGCTCGACCGCGGTCTGTACGACTTTGCCGCGGGCGGCACGACCGCAGACGACCGCGACGAGGACGCGTTCGGCTGACCATGGCAACTGACGACCCGCAAGTGCGCACCCATGACACGGGCCGCATCGATCCAAGTCGGGCCGGTGCGGCCTGGCCCGGAGGGCTCGACGCGGCGACGCTGTGCGGTGTGCTCGAAAACCAGGGCTTGTTGACTGCCGACCAGTTGGACGACGTCGTGCGGATGGCCGACCGCCGCAAGATCATCTTGGACCGCCAGCGCCAGCAAGAGGGCGGCGACGACAGCGTGCCGTGCAGCGCCGCGGAGGTCATCGCCAGCCTGCAGATGATCTCGCCCGGCGGCAGCCCCCTGACGGAGGAGCGCATCCAGGGCGCGCTGGCCAAGGCGGCCAACTACCGGTTCGTGCGCATCGATCCCCTCAAGCTCGACGCGCGCTGGATTACCTCGGTGGTGTCGCGCAGCTACGCGCGGCGCAATTGCTGTCTGCCGTTGGGACGCGCCAATGGTCGACTGGTCATCGCCACCGACAGCCCGTTCATTGCCACGGCGCTCGAAACGCTGGAAGCCCGCGACGGCCAACCGGCCGACCTCGTCATCTCGGTGCGCAACGACATCTTGCGCATGATCGACGATGTATTCGTGTTTCGCGCGACCATCCGCAACGCGGCAGCCGATCTTGGCGACCCGAACCTCGACATCGGCAACTTCGAGCAGTTGGTCCGCATCGGTCAGCAGGGCAAAGAGGTCGAGGGCGACGACCGCAACGTCATTCGCGCGGTCGATTTTCTGCTGCAGTACGCACTGGACCAAGGCGCCAGCGACATCCACCTGGAGCCCAAGCGCGAGCAGGCCAACGTGCGGCTGCGCATCGACGGTGTGCTGCACGGCGTGCACTCGCTGCCAAAGGTCGTGCACAACGCGGTGGTGTCGCGCATCAAGACGCTGGCGCGGCTCGACATCGCCGAAAAGCGCCGCCCGCAGGACGGTCGCGTCAAGATCCAGCACACCCCCAACAACCTGCCGCCGCGCGAAGTCGAGCTGCGCATCTCGACGCTGCCGACGGCGTTTGGCGAAAAGTGCGTGATGCGCATCTTCGATCCGACGATCCTGCTGCAGGATCTTGGCGGTCTCGGCCTGTTCGCGCGCGACCTCGACAGCATCCAGCGCCTGATCCGCCGACCGCATGGCCTGGTGTTGGTCTGCGGCCCGACTGGCAGCGGCAAGACCACCACGCTGTATTCGTGTCTGCGCGCCATCGCCAATCCGAACATCAACATCACCACCATCGAAGACCCGATCGAGATGGTCATCGAGGCCTTCAACCAGACGGCAGTGCAGCCCAAGGTTGGTCTGACCTTTGCAGGCGCCCTGCGCACGCTTTTGCGCCAGGACCCCGACGTCATCATGGTCGGCGAGATCCGCGACCCGGAGACGGCGCAAAACGCCATCCAGGCCGCCATGACCGGGCACCTGGTGCTGTCGACCGTGCACACCAACGATGCCCCGTCGACGATTGCGCGCCTTTTTGACCTCGGCGTTCAGCCGTACCTGCTGGCCGCGACGCTGCTCGGTGTCATCGCGCAGCGGTTGCTGCGCACGGTGTGCCTGCATTGCCGGCACGAAATCGAGCTGACTCCCGAGCAGATCGCCGCGCTGGGCCTGGAGGTCGGCGGCGACCGCTTTGCGGTGTTCAAGGGCACTGGCTGCGCGCAGTGCCGCGATACCGGGCTCAAAGGCCGCACTGGCATTTACGAAGTCATGCCGCTCAGCGAAAAACTGCGGCGCCTGGTGGCGGAAAAGGCCGACGCCGGACGGCTGACCCGGCAGGCGCTTGAAGACGGCATGACCAGCCTGCGCGAAGCGGCGATCAAGAAGATGGCGCTCGGTTTGACCAGTTTCGACGAAGTGTTGCGGGTGACCACCGAGGCCGAGTCTTGAGCACACGCCGGTATTTTGACCACGAAGGTGTACCGACCGCCGAGGCGG
>CAXRHS010001033.1:0-4482 GCA_964230235.1 Myxococcota bacterium | reverse complement strand
ACGCCGACAAAGAGGGCTTCTTGCGCTCAAAACGGTCGCTCGTGCAGACCATTGGCCGCGCGGCGCGCAATGTCGAGGGCAAGGTGATTCTGTATGCCGACGTGATCACCGATTCGATGCGGGCCGCGATCGACGAGACCGACCGGCGGCGCACCAAACAGCGGGCGCACAACGAAGCCCATGGCATTACGCCGCGGTCGGTCCACAAGCCGCTCGACCGCATCGAAGTGGTGGCAGGCCAAATCCGCGTCCACGACGTCAAGGACTCGGCCGGCGATCTGCGCCAGCTCGAAAAAGAGCTCGCCGACCTCAAGAAGCAGATGAAAGCCGCCGCGGCCGCCTTGGAATTCGAAGAGGCAGCCCGCTTGCGCGACCGTGCGCGGTCGCTCGAGCAGGTGCTGTTGGCGGTGACTTGAACCGCTGCGTGGCCTTCACATGTCCGCCGGCGCCGCGCCCACTAGGCGCCGCACGCGAGCGTTTCTCAACGATTGCTTGAACACCGCGTGGCGATCCGATCGGCAAGGCGTGCACCGCCCAGCGCGACCAAACCGCGATCACGTGCGCGGGCCAAAAATGGCCGTGCCGACCCGCACGTGGGTGGCACCGCACGCGATCGCGGTTTCGAAATCGTGGCTCATGCCCATCGACAGCCACCATTGTCCGGCCGCAGGCAGACCGGGCGTCCCGGCGAAACTGGCCTGCAGGCGATCGCGCAGCGCGGCCAACCGCTCAAACCAGGGCCGCACCGCTTGGGTGTCCAGGTCAAAGGGCGGCAGCAGCATCAGCCCGCGCAAGCGCAAACCCGGAGAGCGGGCCAGCACTTCGACAAAAAGGTCGGCGTCGCGCTCGGTACAGCCGCGCTTGGTCGCCTCGTCCGCGAGGTTGACCTGCAGCAGCACGTCCTGGCCAACCTTGGCCTGCCAGGCATGGCGGGCCATCTCGTCCAGGCCGAGCATGTCGTCCAGACCGTGCAGCAGCGCCACCTTGCCGACGACGAGCTTGACCTTGTTGCGCTGCAAGTGCCCGAGCAGATGCCAGCGCAGGTCGGGCAGGTGGACAAGCTCGGGCGCCTTGTGCTGCCACTCTTGCACGTAGTTTTCGCCGAAGTCGCGCTGGCCGGCGGAATACGCTGCGGCAATCGCGGCCGCTGGTTGGGTCTTGGAAACGGCAACCAGCGTGATCGACTGGGGATCGCGGCCAACGGCGCGTGCAGCCGCGGCAATGCGGCACCGTACGCTGGCCAGGTTGTCGGCAATGGCATCCGCGTCGATCACTGCGCTAGCCCTCCCACGGCAGGATCTCGCGCGCGCCCATCGCCTCCATCATTTCAACCACCTGGCACAACGGCAGGCCGACGACATTGGTGTAGCTGCCGTGCAGCGCCTCGACGAGGTAGCTGCCGACGCCCTGCACGGCGTACCCGCCAGCCTTGTCCATCGACTCGCCGGCAGACACGTAGGCGTCGACTTCGCCGCGGCTCAGGTGCTTGAAGCGGACGACAGTGCGCACCGCTTCGATGCCCTCGCGGCTGCGGCGCAGGTCGTACAGGCAGAAAGCAGTGATCACAAGATGTTCGCGGCCAGACAGCCGGCTGAGCATTTCGCGCGCTTCTTGCGCGTCTTGCGGCTTGCCAAAAATCAAATCGTCGAGCACCACCACAGTGTCGGCGCCGAGCACCCAGCGCAGGCCGTCGTCGCCGCGGTTGGCGCCGGCCAGGCCATGGGCAAACTGCCGACGGGCTTCGGATTCGCTGGCATACAGGGTCGCCTCGATCCGCCGCACGGCCGCGAGCACTTTGGCACGCGCCAGGCGCTTGACGTAGTCCTCGGGCAGCTCGCCGGGCAATTGCGCTTCGTCGATGTCGCTCGGCATGACCCGAACCGAAAAGCCCAGGCGCTCCAACAGTTCTTTGCGACGGGGCGAACCAGACGCCAAAGCCAACGAGGCAGTCATGCAATACTCACGGACCGTGCGGCGGGCGGGGATTACGGATTGGTGTCGGGCTTCTTGTCGGCCTTCTTGCCGCGCGCGCGGCGAGCAGCTTTGGCCTCGGCGATCCGCTGCTTGCGGGCGGCGCGCGCTTGCTGCCAGCGCTGCACCAGCGGATCCTCACCCAGCACAAGTCTGCCAATGAAATTGCCGATACGCGGCAACAGCATCCCGAGCAGACTGACCGCGGTGGCAAAGCCGGCCACGAACCAGTCGAGCGGACCGAGCGTGGTCAGCGCCTGCTGCCAACCCATCGCGATCTACAGACCCTTGATTTTGACAGCGTCTTTGGCCTTGTCGCCGATGCTGCCAATGTCCTTGATCTTGTCGGCTGCGCCCTTGGCCTTGTCGCCGACGCCGAGCACGCGGTCCTTCATCTTGCCGGCTTCGCTGATGACGCGGTTGGGGGTGTCCAGCACCTTGTTGACCTTGCCGATCGCCTGTTCCGGCTGCTGCAGGGCCTTGTTCTGCTTCTGGCGCGCCTTGGCCATCGCCTCGTCGGCGGTGTCGGGTCCAAGGTTGAGCGGCTTGCCGTTGTCGTCGATCTGGGTGCCCCAGCGGATGACCATGTCGTACTTGGAGGCGCCGTTGTCGATGGGCTCGAGCTTGGTGTTGGGATCGTTCAACAGCTCTGCGATCACCGCGACCTGGGCCTTGGTGTAGGCCTTGAATTGGATCGTCGGCGAGGGCTGCGGCTTGGACTCGTCGTCGCGCTTGTCGGGCTTCTTGTGGCCAAGTTTGTCAAATAGTTTCATAATGTTATCGACACCCGGATCACCCACATCACCAACCGTGTTGATGACCTGGACCCGCATGTAGCCGGTCAGGCGCTTGAATTCACTTTCTTCGCGCACGCCCTCGTAGTCGCTGTCGGTGCGGGCCTTGATGAGCAACTCGGCTGCGTAGTCGGTGCCGAGGTCCGACAGGTACTGCAGGTGGGTCCAACAGGGCTTCTTGTCGCCCTCCAGGTTGCATTCACCACAGCCCAGGTTGTAGAGAATCTTCTCGCTGCGTCCGTCCTTTTCGAGGCCTTTGAGCAGGACCGCCACGCCGTCTTTCCACTTCTTTTTCTTGAGCAGCGCAACGCCTTCCTTGTACAGCTTCTCGGCAGCTTTCTTGTCGGCGTCCTTGGCTTCTGGCGGATCGTACTTCTGGCGCTCGGGCTGGGCCATCGCGCCCTTGTCGACCGGCCGCGCAGCGCGGAATGGCAGGTTGATGCCAAGGCGTTGCAAGCCCAACCGCGCCACCTTGGCGCTTTTGTCCGAGCCTTTGTCGTACAGCCAGCGCAGGCCCTTTTCGGCATTCGTCTTGTCCGCTGCACTCAGTGACTCGAGCACCGCCTCGGCCGCGAAACCGTCTGCACAGGTAAACAACTTGGTCTCGTCGGCCTTGTCGGGAGCGGCAAAGGTGGCCATGCAGTCGGCGGCGATCGCTTTCCACGGCTGGCGGTCAGCGGCGTGCACGGTTGCGGCAGACAAAACCACGGCGCCTGCACAGGCGACGAACGGCAGACTAAACTGACCCATGACAAACCCCTGGTGGCCGCGGATTGCGGCACGTGGGCACTGATACGCACGGACCGCGCCGTTGATTGCAGGCCTCGGGCCGGGCCCCGATACTACGCAGGCGCGCGTCCAAGGGCAACGCGCAGCGGGCGCGCCGATTGGAGACGCCCGCATTTTGGCTCGACCGCGCCCACGGTTGGTGGATCACCACAGCTTTGCCCGACCAGTCGCCACAACAACCCGCCCGCGCCACTGCGCCGTGGTCGGCGCTTTTTCCGTGGCTGGCCAGCTCAGCAGTTGGCGCGGGCGTGGCCGTGGCGGTTCTGTGGCTGGGCCAGCACCCGCCCGCGCCGCCAGCCCCGCCCCTGCCGACGCCAGACGTGCAGTCCGCGGGTGCGGCACCGGGCCCGCTGGACGCTGCGGCGGTGCTGCCTGAACCGCCGACTGCCGCGGTTGCGGTGCCCGCGTTGGCCGACGCGCCGACGCCTGCCGGTCGCCCCGCTGCCCAGACCGACGCGGCCGTGCGCATCGAAGCGCAACCAGAGACCTTGCGGGTGTGGACCAACACCGCGGTACAGTTGCGTGTTCAGCTGCGCGCGGGCCAGCCGCCGTTCGAAGACTACGTATGGCACTTTGAAGATGGCAGCGATCCAGTCCACGGCGCAGCTGTGGAGCACACGTTTGCCGAGTCGGTCCGCGATCGCCATGTGACGGTCGAGGCGCTGCGCACCGGCCAGGCCCCGGTGGTGGTGTCGCGAACGCTGCCCGTCGAGCGCATCACAGCGGCACCGTTGGATGGCGAAGTCGTCGCGACCGCGCCGCCGGACCGCGCCCGCGGGGTGCGTCTGCTGTTTGCGATGCAACTGCCGGCGAACGATCTGGTGGCTGCCGTAGCGAGGGCGGCTGGCCACGTCCATGCGGCAGCGGTCATCGCCGCGGGCGACGAAGTCGCGACCTCTGCGCTGGCAGACGCGCTCGGCCAGACCGC
>CAXRHS010001032.1:0-6455 GCA_964230235.1 Myxococcota bacterium | reverse complement strand
AAGCGGTGATGATGGTGGGCGCGCTGACCAGCGCCACCGGCAACTTTGAGTTGGAGATCTGGCGCCCGCACGCGGCGGTCTCGGGCAGGCGGGTGGTCGGCATTCAGCCGATCGGCCTCGCAGTCGACGCATCCGGGGCGGTCCTGCCGACGCAAGCACAGCTGCACGGCGACCCCGATGAATTGCTTCGCTCCGACCGGATCCGGCTGCACCTGCACCGCGAAGGGCAGGACCTGCACACCGTGCAAGTCGGCGCAGGGGTGACGCTCGGCCAGGTCAACCACGCGCTGCAGGAGTTCTTTTGCAACGACGAACACTTTGACTACTGTGTCCCAGTCGACTTGACGACGGTGGACAGCGCCCAGGTTGGCGCCGTGTACGCCACCGGCGCGCAGGGGCCGTCGCGGTTTCGCATCAGCGATGTGGCCCGGCGCGTGACGCTGCACGACGGCCGCGCAGTGGTCCGCCTCGACCAACCCGCAGCGATTGCCGACCACGAAGGCCTCTGGGGCATGACCGGGGCAGTGGTCGAACTCGAACTGCGGGTGTATCGGCGGCCCAAGCACCGGTTCGGCTTCTTCATTCCGCTTGTGCGCAGCGCCTCGGGCAACTGGATCGACCAGGTCGCCGCCGTCCTGGCGTTGCTGCGCGAGGCGACCAACCTGCGGCTGGAGGCCGGTGCGCTGTCATCGGGCTGGAGCAACGGGGTCATCGACGGCGCCGAAGTGGTCGCGCGCGAGACCCTGGAACTGGTCGCCACGACCCGCTTGCCCGCCGGACCGAACCGGCAAGTGGCGCAGAGGGTCCTCGGCTTGATGCAGGCGCGCGAAAAGAGTGGCGGCTACCGCAGCCAAAGCGACTTTGGCGTGTACCTGACCGGCAATTCGCGGTTTTCGGAGCTGGACGGCTTTTTGGATGACCCACACAGCCCGCTGGCGCGCCTGCTGGAGTATGCCGAGCATAGCGAGCGCTTTCTGCACGCCGATGGCATGACCACGGTCATCGACGACGCGCGCGGCCTGGAAGACATGCGGCTGCTGCGCGAGGCTTTTGCCGACATCTCCCGCCAGCATGCCAAGCACCGTGAAGCGGGTCAGGGCAAGCCGTTTAGCGAAAGTACCGACATCAACTGCTCGATCGAGCCCCAGGCTGCCGCGGCGATGTCGGTGGCGCAGTTGCGCGAGCAGTTCCGGTGGATTCTGCAGCCGTACTACGCCTACGAGATGCGCATCCGCGACCTGTCCGAGGTCGCCAAGGCCCACGGCGCGACCGTGACCATGACCCGGTACGGGCACCTGAACCCGCGCTCGACCAACCTGCACACGCGCGTCACGGTCCACGCGCTCGAGGGCTCGATTGCCGCACCGGTCCTGGTGCAGGTCGTGCAGCGGGCTCGCGACAACCTGTTGCAAGTGCTGAAGGAATTGAGCGAGCGCCACGCCACCGTGCGGGTTGAAGGCGGCGAGAAAGGCAAGATGACTGCGGACGCGTGGCACCTGATGACTGCGGAGCAGCGTGAGCACGCCGTTCAGCGCCTTGCGGCTGCCGACCCGCGCTGGCAGGCCCACCTCAAAGGTAGTTGGGCCCAGGCGGTGCAGACTGCGCGGGCCCGCTGAACGCTACTTGCCGGCTTTCCAGCCCTTTTCGACCTTGCCACTTTCGTACACCCATAGGCGTTGGTTGGCCGCGAACGGACCCGCGTAGGTCTTGACGCCGCCGCCGATCCAGCGCACTTCGATGCTGTCGACCTCTTTGGCGGCGCCAAGTCCAAAGTGGCAAGTGGGGCTGTCTTGCCCGCCCTGACCGCCGCCGCCGTGCACGTAGCGGACCTGTTTCTTGCCGCCGGCCGTCAGTTCGACCGTCGCGCCCAAGCCCATGCGGTTGCTCTTGCCATCGCCAACCGCTCGCACTTGCAGAAAGCCGCCCTTCTTGTTTGCCGGCAGCTGGTTGCGCAGCAGTTCGTTTTGCGCGATGAGTTCCAGGTCGCCGTCATTGTCGAGATCGGCTGAGGCCAGACCCCAGCCGCCGCGCGAGTTGATCCCGGCGTGGGCACGGTCGATGGTAAAGGTGCCATCGCCGTTGCCCCAATAGAAGTCGGTCGGCCGGCCCTCGTACACGGCGCTGATCGCGAGGTCCAAATCGCCGTCTTGATCGAAATCGCCAAGCGCGGGTACCGAGTGCGTCTCCTGGTAGCGCAGGCCGGCGTCGCCCATGGGGACGTCGAAGGTGCCCTGGATGTCGTTCCAGTGGCCAGGCTTGTCCTGGATCAACACCTGGGTTTTGTTGCTGAAATTGTAAAATCGCGGGTGGGCGAGGTTGGCGACCACGGCGTCGAGCAGGCCATCGCCGTTCAGGTCTCCAAAGGCAGCGCCGATGCTGTGCCCGAAATACGACTGTCCGCCCCAATTGGTCTTTTTGCCGGCAAGGGTCGTGCCTGCGCCGTCCTCGGTGAAGGTGCCGGCATCGTTGCGAAAGTACAGGTTGCGCACCAGCACGTAGTTGTTGACGAAGACGTCGACATCGCCGTCGCGGTCGGCGTCCACGGTCAGGGCGCCGCGGCTTGGGGTCTTGTAACCCTGCGGACCCGGAAAGCCGTGGCTGCCGGTCCAGTCCTCAAACTTGCCGCCGCCCAGGTTGTGGAACACCGTGTCCTGGTACGGCGAATAGTCGTCCCAACACTGGAAACGCGACACGTACAGGTCGAGCAGGCCGTCGCCGTCCAAATCGCCCCACGCGGCGCCTGCGCTGGGTGCGTGTTTGCCCTTGCCTTTGCAGTCGTTGTAGCTCTGGGTGCCGTCGATGCCAGAACCCGCCGGCCTGTCAACGAATTTGCCGGCGCAGTCTCCCTTCCACAGTCGATCCGGGTCGCTGTAGCCCTCGACAAACGTGAAAAGGTCTGGACAGCCGTCGTTGTTGTAGTCGCCCCACACGCCTCCGGACGCGGCACCCTGCAGGCCCGAAGCTGCGGTCACGTCGGTCAGCTTGCCGTCGTCGTTGCGCCACAGCTGCGGCCCGGGCATCAGCAGGTCGTCGTCGCCGTCGTTGTCGAAGTCTGCGAACGAATGGCGGTTGGACGGCTTCTTGGGTTCGCCCTTGTCGTCGATCGGGGTGGCCATGGGCGCAAACACCAGATCCGCGGGTCCCGGCGCCGGCAGCGGCTCGACCCACAGGCGCACCAGGTAGTCGGTTGGGTGCGACGAGGACAGCCCGTTCCAGTTGAAGTAGCCCTGGCCGTTGGCGGTAAAGTTCTTGACCGTCGGCAGGTTCCAGGCCGAGTGACAGCGCGCGAACGTCTCGCAGCATTTCTGCGGGTCTTTGCAGTCGGCGTGGATGCTGCCGTCGATGGCGAACGCCGGCGAGGTTGCGCCCGCGCGCTTGTGCGCCACGTAGATCAACTGCGGCTGATCGAAGGTCATCGGTTCGGCCAGCGCATAATCCAGCCAGCCGTCGCCGTTGGCGCTTGGCGCCGGGTCGGCCTTGAGATCGGCCTTGCAGCGGGCGCCCTCGAAATAGCCCTGAAACTGCCAGAAATCAAATCCGTTGTTGCCGAAATCGGGGTAGAGTCCGGCGGCGAGGTCTGCGGTGTCAGGCGCTGGACTCGAGGCCCACTGAATCGAAAACCCCCACACCCGCACTGGTGTCTCCAGGTCGAAGCGGACCGCCTCCCACAGCGGCTGCTCTCCAAGCTTTTTGCCGACCACCGTCAGGCCCTGGTCTGGCAGCGACTTGACCGGTTTGCCGTCGTCCCACTGCATCGCCTGCAACCCCTTGGGAATCCAGCCGAGCGCGCTATTGCACCCCGTCGCTGGCGGCAAGTCGGGCTTGGGACCGTAGTCTGGGCCGCTGTCCACGGCAGCAGATGCGCTGTCGACCCCTGCGTCCACAGCAACAGTGTCTGCACCGCCGCCATCTGTGCCAGCGACCTCCTTGGCACCCGCGGCATCGGCGGTTGCCGACCCAACTGGCGTCGACGCCGGGCTGCCACAGCCAAGCGCAAGCAAGCCAAGCAGAACAGGTGCAAAAGCGCGGGTAGCCATGGTCGCTCCTCCGTAGGCGGCACAGGGTACGCCAAAGCGGGCCAGACTGGCTAGAATGGAGGGGGGCTTTGTTCAGACCGTTGAAATTGCACAGCCAACCGACGCGGCCGTGATCGCCCGCCGGGCCTACCAGCGCCGGCCGATCTCGGCCCGCCACACCGCCAGCAAGTCCATGGTCAGGGCCACGGCGCAGCGCCAAAACAAAGGGGGGCTTTGTTCAGACCGTTGAAATTGCACGGCCAACCGACGCGACCGTGATCGGCCGCCGGGTCTACCAGCGCCAGCCGATCCCGGCCCGCCACACCGCCAGCAAGTCCATGGTCAGGGCCACGGCGTAGTGCAGCGCCACCCCGAGCCAGACACTGCCGTGCCGCAGCGCCAGCCAGCCGAGCACCGTGCCAGCCGCGATCGCGCCCAGGGTCTCGGCCAGCGGCTTGCCAAAGTGGGCGCAGACATACGGCACCAGCATCCAGGGCAGCGCATACAGGCCCCAGTCGCGCTGCAAGCCGAACACGATCCAGCCGCGCCAGAAGCACTCGCCGCTCACGAACACCAACACGTACAGTGCCTGGTAGGCCACGAACTCGCCGAAGCGCAAGGTGTTGGCGTCGTCGAGCAGCGCTCGCGCCAGCGGATACTTGGCCTGAAAGGCGGGGGTGCCGCTCGCCACCCAGACGGCCGGCACCACCAGCACATAGAGGGCGAGGTACACCGGCCAGGTGCGCTGGCCGCCCTGCCCTCTGCGCCAGCCGAGGTCGCCGGTGCCCAGGTCAAGGCGGCGCGCAAGCACCCACGGAACCGCGAGCCGAAACAACGCGGCCGCGAGCGAGAAATAGGCAAAGCCCCATACCGGCCGGAGCCAGCCGCTCGCCGGCATCCGCGGCTGCCACCACCGCTCCCACGCGTCGAGCCGCCCCAAGTACCAGAACCCACCCAAAGCAACCGCCGTCCCGGCCAGCACCCACGCCGTCCGCACCGTCTGGCCGCGCAGCCACGCAGGTCGGTCGGTCCAGCGCAACGTCAGCGCCAGCACGCCCCAGCCCAGGGCCAGGTGCACCAGAAACCACGATTCCGGTTCAAGAACACCACTATGACGCGCCAGCACCTGCGCGGCCAGCAGCGCGGCCGCGGCCACCAGCACCCCGGGCTTGCCCGCCAGCGCCACGGCCTGCATCGGCTACCGGCGCAAGAACGTCGGCACCGGCGCGTGCCGTTCGTTGGCCGGCTTTTTGCGCAGGTTCAAGGTCAAGCGCGCGGGGTTGTAGACCAGCAGGTTGTGGGTGGTCGGGGTGGTGATGATGAACTGCGCTCGGGTAACCCCCAGGAAGCGCGCCACTTCATCGATGCGCTCGACCGACAGGTGCGCAAACGGCTCGTCCAGAATGAAGAACCCCGTCGCGTCGCCGCCCTCCTCCATCGTCAGCGCCATCAACAAGATGAGCGACGACACCACGCTTTGGCCGCCCGACAGCTTCGGATCGTCGACGGCGACCGGCTTCTTGCCGTCAAAGCCGATGCGGATCTCCAAGCCAGCCTTGCCGAGCAGGTCGTCGTGGTCCTCGCGCAGCACCTCGGCATTGGGCACCTTGACCTGCACTTCGACCCGGCACAACTCTCCCAACCGTAGGACATTGTTTCGGTATCTGCGGATGGTCTCTTGGACGACCCGCCGATATGCCTGGCGGGCCAGCGCCAGTTCGTCGTTGCCGAGCGCGAGCTGGTTGCGGTGACGCGCCATGGCCCGTTCGTGCTCGGCCAACTCGGCGGCAGCGCGCTCAAAGATGTGGACGCTGCGCGGGTCGCGGTTGCCGTCGAATTGGGCGATGCGATCGCGCACCAGGTTCAGCCGTTCGATGAGCTGCAACTCTGGGGGCAACAGCTCTTGCGCCGCGGGCGTTTGCAGTTCAATGGGCACGACAAGGGCCAACTCGGTGCGTTCGGCCTCGATCCGCTGCTGCTTGGCGGTATAGGCACCCAGTTGGGTGCGCGCGCGATCGCGTTCGAGGATCGCCTCGCGGTTGCGGTACTCCAGTTGCGAGATGCGGCGCTCGCGGTCCACGACCTCGACGTTGGCCAGATCGATCTGGTTGAGCAGCGCGAACAGCCGCTCAGAGGCCGCACGCCGGGCGTCGACCAGTTCCGCGATGCGGCCTGGCAGCGCGTCCGGGTCACCGATGCGCGCCAGCAGCTTGTTGCGGACCTTGTCGGCGACCAGCAGCTCGTCAATTTGGGCGATGCGGCGCGAGGTCGGGCCCAGCGAGGCTTCCAGGCTGTCGCGCAGTTGGCGCAGCCGCCCGAGTTCGGACTCAACCTGCGCCTTGCGGTGGCCGCCCGACGTCGCGCCGCAATACAGATCGCTGACGCCAACGAAAATGCCGCCGCGGGTGTCCTGGCGATAGCCGTCCGGCGTGATGCTGG
>CAXRHS010001031.1:0-2714 GCA_964230235.1 Myxococcota bacterium | reverse complement strand
CAGGTGCCGCGCGGCACCCAATTTGCCCTACTATCCGTCGCGGCCTGGACCGTGCTGTGGGTGGCGCTGGTCGGCAACACCTTGGAACACGGAGAGAACTACCGTTTTCGGGCTTACCTGGATCCGTTGTTCCTTGCGCTGTGTGCCGCCGCCGGCAGCGCAGCGTGGGGCCAGCAGCGTAGCAATCCTTGAAAACCCCACCGTTTGCGCACACGACGCTCGGGTGTAGACTTGCGCTGCCGCGCGCAATCAGCCGACCGCGGCGGAGCGATGCCATGAAAACCTGGCAATGCCTTTTGGGTAGCGGTGTGGTTGCGCTTTTCACTGCGTGTGTTTCCGCCAGTGGCGGCGGCGGTGGTGGCGGCGGGTCGGGTACCACAGCCGACGTCAGCGACAGCGCAAGCGCGGCGGAGACGGCCGGCAGCGACGGCGGCTCAAGCGGCGACGGTGGCTCGACCAGCGACAGTGGTGCCGCTAGCGACAGTGGTGCCGCTAGCGACAACAGCACGGCAGGCGACACCGGCACCAGCGCGGACGGCGGGCCAGCCACCGCGGACGCGGCTGGCAAAGACAGCGCCGGCAGCGGCGACATCGCAACGTCGTCCGAGACTGCGACCGCGGACGCCAAAGCAGACAGCGCCGACGGTGGCCCCGCGCCAACCGACGGCGGCCCCAAACCCACCGACGCGGGTCCAGCTGGCCCGGCAAGCTGCGATTCAGTGTGCAAGAACATCGCCAAGGCCAACTGCCCGGGCGACGACCCCTACGACCAGTGCATGGCGGGATGTCAAAAGTTCTTGGACGCGACCGCCAAGTGCCCGGCCGACAAAGTGCAGGCGTTCTTGGCTTGCGCCACCGACACGCCAATTGTGTGCAAGGCGAACGGCGAATCCGAACCGCCAGCCGCCTGCGAAGCCATCATGAAAGACCTGGCGTTTTGCATCGGCGGCGGCGGTCCCGACCCGCCACCACCGCCAGACCCTTGCAAGATGGGCAGTTGCTATTCCGGTGGCATGGACCCCGGCAATCCGAACGCCAAACCGCAGTGCGGCTGCAGCACGACCTGCAACGGCAACACCGTGGCGCTTGACTGCGACGGCACCCAGTGCTTTTGCACGCTCAATGGCCAAAAGCAGGCCGGTTTTGAACAAGGAACCGCCTGCGACGACCCGCAAACCGCCATGATTGCGGTGTGCGGAAAGCCCTAGGCCATCACCGGTTCGCCCGACCGCCAAGGAATCCCCATGTCCATTGACGCCCTGCCCGCCGCGGGTTGGCCGGCCGACCGCGTGCTCGCCACCATCGACGCCTACCGCTCCGGCGACGCCAACTGGCGCGATGGCCGCACGTTCAGCCTCGTCTACCACGCCGGCGACGATGTCAAAGCGGTCTTGGAGGCGGCATTCTTGCGCTGCTTCTCTGAGAACGCTCTCAATCCAATGGCGTTTCCGAGCCTGCGCAAGATGGAGACCGAAGTGCTGGCGATCGCCGCCGGTCTGCTCGGCGACCCGGCAGCGGTCGGCACCTTGACTTCGGGCGGCACCGAGTCGGTGCTGATGGCCTGCAAGACCGCCCGCGACTGGGCACGGGCCGAAAAAGGCATTCGGCAGCCCCAGATGCTTTTGCCGACCACGGCCCACCCGGCTTTTGTCAAAGCGGCGCATTACTTTGACATCGAGCCCGTGTGGGTGCCGTTGCGCGCCGATTTTCGCGCCGATCCCGCGGCTGCGGCTGAACTCGCGACCGATCGCACGGTGCTGGTGGTCGGCAGTTCCGTCGCCTATCCGCATGGGGTGGTGGACCCGATCCCACAGCTGGCGGCCCTGGCGCAGGCGCGCGGCTTTCTGTGCCATGTCGACGCCTGCCTGGGCGGCATGATCTTGCCGTTTGTTGGGGTCTTGGACGGCGAGCAAGGTCGCCAACTGCCGCCCTGGAACCTGGCCGTGCCCGGCGTCACCTCGATTTCGTGCGACCTGCACAAGTACGGCTATGCGGCCAAAGGGGCGTCGCTGGTGCTGTACCGTCACCGCGAGCTGCGCAAACACCAGTTCATGGGTCACGCCGACTGGCCGGGCGGGCTGTGGGGTTCGCCTTCCGCAGCGGGAACGCGACCTGGCGGCCCGATCGCCGCGGCGTGGGCGGTCCTGCACCACCTGGGACAACCAGGCTACTTGGGCCTTGCGCGCAAAAGCCTCGGCGCCGCGCGCGCCATGATGGCCGGGATCGCCGCGATCCCCGGTCTGCGCGTACTTGGCGATCCCGATGCGACGGTGTTTGCGTTCACCTGCGACGACGGCGATGTGTATCGGTTGGGCGACGCCATGCAAGCGCGCGGCTGGCACCTCGACCGCCAGCAGTTGCCGCCTGCTTTGCATGCCATGATCACCGCCGCCCACGCCCCGCACGTCGACGCTTTTTTAGCTGACCTGCGCGCCTGCGCGCAGCAGGTTCGCGGCTTACCGCCAGCGGACGACGGTCAGGCCGCGATGTACGGCATGATGGGCAGCCTGCCGGACCGCGGCATGGCGAGCGAACTCATCGTCGGGTTCCTCGACGCCCTGGACGACCCCGGCGCCAACTGATCGGTTCCCTCCGTGCTGCCGTGATCGCCGCAGGCGCGCGACTGCGCACATCGACGCGCGGCGTTGCCTGCTGCCGATGGTGATCGCCTTGCCTTTCTGCCGGCCTGACCTTGCCTGAATTTCTCGACATCC
>CAXRHS010001030.1:0-4354 GCA_964230235.1 Myxococcota bacterium | reverse complement strand
GGCATTCGTGTCTCCCAGTTCCGACGCAAGCGGCGGCGGCGCCGTGGCGCCACCGGGCGGCGTGCGCGCACCGTGCCCGCTTGCCGCTGCTGCGCCGCCGACAGGCCGTGCTGGTGGCCGAGGCCCGCTGCGGCGGCTAGTGTATGCCAGGCAGGCGGTCGCTGTATACCCGGTGAGGTTTTGGGGGGGGGCGGTTCACGGATTGGGGTTCGCCGCCCGGTGCGCACAACTCGTGTAACTACATGGCGTTCGTGGTGAACCCGGCGGCTGAAGCCGCAGGCTTAGGATACCAAGCCAGGCCTGCGCCGGGCTGGGGCTTTGTGTTTAGTTACTTAGCCTTGCGCAGGCAAGGCTTTGCACAGCTAGGCCCCGGCTTCAGCCGCCGGCAGTAGTTGCGAGGTGTGTCTGAGCACCATCCCGCCGGTCGCCCTCATTTTGGGAACAGCGCCCGGTTTGGGGCATCTGCAACTTGTAGACGCCTTTTTGAACCAGCAATTGCAGGCCAAGCGCCACAGCCAGACTCGACGGCGTGCAGTTCTGTCGTTTTCGTGCTCAGGCCCTGACACTGGGCCAGCACCTGCGCCTGGCCGCGGCACTCCGCTGAGGCTGGGACTCGCCAAAACGCCTTGTGGCCGTCGCACCCTGCGCTGTCGGATGCAATCCCTGGTGGCCGCAGACTGCCGCTGGTCACGCAAGCTCAGGCGCTGGCTGGGTTTGTGGGACAGCCGCCGCCAGGGTAACGGTCCCGCGGGCTGCCGGCATGGCGGCGGACAGGGTCAAGCCCAGGGACAGGGGCAGGGTCAGAGCCTATGCGCGGAGGCAGCAGCGCCCGCCATTCAGCCAACCGCCTTTCGGCCTGGCTCGGTCCTTGATACAGTCGCCGCCCCCAACACGGAGGTTCGCCATGCACACCACCAATTCTGGCCTGCGGTACCTGGACAGCGTTGTCGGCAGCGGTTCCGCGCCCACCAAAGGCCAACGTGTCAGCGTCCACTACACCGGTCGGTTGACCAACGGCACCAAGTTCGACAGTTCGGTGGACCGCGGTACCCCGTTCGAGTTCGTGCTCGGTGTCGGCCAGGTCATCCGCGGCTGGGACGAGGGCGTCGCCACCATGCGCGTCGGCGGCAAGCGCACGCTGCACATTCCGGGCGAGCTGGCCTATGGCGCGCGGGGCTACCCCGGCCTGATTCCGCCCAATGCCGAATTGGTGTTTGAGGTCGAGCTGTTGGGCTGTCGCGGCTAGCACGACGCCGCCGAGTCGACGGACCAGCAGGGGTCCGCCATGAGCGCGACTGCAATTGTACCCACAGGTCGGCGTGCGCAGCGGGTTGTGGGCTCGGCGCGCCAAATGGCGCTCGCCATCTGCTGCGCAATCGCAGGTCTCCCGTTGGCCGTCTCCAGGTGACGCGAGCGCTCTAAGTGGGGCAGCGCCAGCAGCCGAAACCGGTCGACGCTGGCGGAGCGCGTGATGTCCTCAGGGCAGTGACGTCCGACTTGAACACCCAATCGGCTGAGTCAGTGGCCACGCTTCATGCTGCCGTCACGCTCAAGTGCCGCGACGCCAACGGATGGCGGCTGTCGGCGACGTGCCGTTCAAGCCCAGACCACCCAAAAGACCGCCCACGCGCGGCCATGCGGCGGCGTGTCGCAGCCAGCTCAACCATGGTGGAGTGATCGACAATTGTTGCCCGCGACAAGTCGACGCGAACGTCGCGCTCGCGAAACGGACGCAGCGCGGCATCGAACGCCGGCAGACTGGAAAAGCACATCGGGCCTTCAACTGCCAGTGCCACTGCGTTGTCGCTTGCGCCCTCAGCCTGCACATGTACTGCGAAGGCAACCTTGGGTCGCGCCCGCAGCGCGGCCACGGCCCCAATCTCGACCGCGAGGCCAACGCAAACTCCGGCCAGCAGGTCAACGGCCAGCGTTGCGGCGACCGTGGCGCAGGATGCGGTCAGCTGCACGGGTCCAATCCTAGCCACCGCCAACAGCTCACGCGGCGAAGCCAGCCGCACGCCGGTCAAGACCAGCATCCCAGCCAGCGCGGCGAGCGGAATCAGGCCAAGTACGCCAGGCGCCAGCGCAACCACAGCCAACAGCAGCAACCCGTGCACGAAGTTGGCGAAGCGCGAGTGTGCGCCGTGGGCGACGTTGGCCGTGGAGCGCACGACCTCTGAAATCATGGGCAGGCCGCCTACCAGACCGGCGACCGCGTTGCCCAACCCGACGGCCACGAGGTCGTTGTCCATCTCGACATTGCGGTGCCACGGGTCCATGCCATCGATGGCCCTGGCCGTAAGCAGCGACTCGACGCTGCCGATGAACAGAAACAGCGCGACATACCACCACGCCGCAGGGGTGCTCAGCGCGGCGACGGACGGCATGACGACGGCGCGGTGAAGGGCCGCGGGCACATCGACCAATTGGCGCGGACCCACCGACCATCGATGGGCCCAACCCGCAAGGGTGTAGGCGTGTTGATGGCCAAAGCCCAGCCACTGCGCGGTCGGAATCGTGGCCACCAACGCCGCCAGCGGCGCCGGCAGCCGCGCCCAGGTTGGCAGGCGCACGGCCAGCCTGGGCCAGCCGAGCAGCACCAGCAGCGCCACCACACCGACCGTCGCCACCGCCGGGTTCAGTTCGACGACCCGCAGCGGCAGGCGCGCGGCAAGGGCCAACGTTCCGCCCGTGCCCGCATCGATGCCGAGCAGGACGTAGCTCTGGCGCACCACAATGACGATGCCGATGGCCGCGAGCATGCCGTGGATGACCGAAGGCGGAAAGGCCTTGCCAAACCGACCGAGCCGCAGCTTGCCCAGCAGAACTTGGACTAGGCCGACGACCACGGTCACCGCGAGCAGAGCGCGATAGCCCCGGATCGGGTCACCGTCGCCCAAGTCCGCAACGCAAGCAGCGCATACCGAAATCAGACCGGCCGCCGGGCCCTTGATGGTCAGCGGCGCGCTGCCAAACCACGTCGCGACGACGCCGGCGACAATCGAAGTCAGCAAGCCGGCGACGGCAGGTACGCCGCTGGCGCTGGCGATACCCAGGCACAGCGGCAGCGCGATGAGCGCAACAATGGCGCCGGACACGATGTCCGCGCGACGATTGGCTTCCGGCGACGCGCGGTCCGGCAAATGGAGGTCGGGAATTGACGGAATCATGGCGCTCCCTTGTGGTCGCGTGTGCGGCGCTAGCGTTGCAGGACCACGCCTTGCCGGTTTCGCGCCGCGGCTAGTGGTGATTGGCCGGTGCATCCGCCTTGCGCGCCAAAAGCCCCATTTGCTTCTGCACCTTCTCAAAGCCATCCATCGAGCCGTCAAAGCTCATCAGATTGCCCTGGCCGTGCGAGGCGACGAACTTCATGGCATCGAGCCACATCGTGTAGAGCATGAAGGCGGGGTCGACGCCGCCGCGCTGCATCACCTCGCCCGCTTGCGACAAGCCCTGCGCGATGGCTTCGCGCATCTGTGCATTGCCTTGACCGCGCAACGCCTCGACGTCACGGTCGGCCGCCGCCACCGTGCGCCGCGCCTGCGCTTCCGCTTCGGCGACCCGCGTCTTGCTAATGAATTGGGCCTGCGCTTCGTTTTCGGCGGCAATCTTCATGTTGTTGGTCGCCACCACCTGCGCCATCGAGCGCATGATCGCCTCGTCGAAAGAGATATCGTTGATTTGCAGGTTGAGCAGGTGGTAGCCCCAGTCGTTCAGCTCCAGCTCGATGTGGTCGTTGACGGCGTCGACGATTTCGCTGCGAAGCGTCAGGATCTCGTTTTGCCGGTGGGTCGCCACGAACGACCGAATCGAGCCTTCGACGCTGCGCACCAACGCCTGCATGAAGCTGCGTTCGTCGATGAACCGAAACGCCGCGCGCTTGATCATCTCTTCGCTGTCGTCGCGGACGGCGTACAGGATGAGCGCGCGAAAGTTGACGTTGGCCTGGTCGCGGGTAATCGCCGCGAAGTCGAGCTCGATGCCGCGGTGCTGCAGCGAGATCTTGCGGAAGACCTGCTCGATCCAGGGCACGCGCAGGCTCAGGCCGGGGCGCAGCAGCCGCCGATAGCGGCCGAACAGCACTGTGACGGCGACGTGGCCCTGTTGGACGGTGATGACACTGCCGACGATGCAGAGCAACGCGGCGACCAGGATGGCGATAACGATTTGGTTGTCCATGGTTGTGACTCCTTTGGGCGAGGTTGCGACGCTTGGGTGCGCGACCGAAATGGGTAACGAAATGTTGGGCCGAACTAGGCCGGAAACTCGGACGAGTGGTGCTCGACGATGTACCAGCCGGTCGCTTCGCGCTTGCACACGAACGAATAGCGGGCCGGGACGCTGACGGCAGTGC
>CAXRHS010001029.1:0-2898 GCA_964230235.1 Myxococcota bacterium | reverse complement strand
GTGCAGGACGGCAAGCCCGTGTCGGTGGTCGCGTTTGTGGGGCATGACCCACAGCAGGTGGCGGTGTGCCGCGTTTTGGGCCAGGGGCGCATCGCCGTGCCGCCGCAAAACCGGGCCTGTGCGCTGGTGTTCGACCTGACGGACGGCGTATGGCAGTTGGGGCCGTGTTTCCTTGGTGCTCCCGAGCACGGCTAGAATGCGAACCACCGCCAGCCGGTGGCGCGGACCGCGCAGTAGATGTCTGCGGCGCCGCTGTCGGGGCCCACCAAGCCATTGTGCCACGGCCCATCGCCCGTGCCGCGCCGCGGCCCAGTCATGGCGCGACCGCGCTGCTCTGCTCGCCAAAGTCGCCCCACCACACCCAATCCCAGGCGCTGGCGAACAAAAGGCTCACGCGTTCGACGCGCAGCCCCATGCCGCCCAAGGCACTGCGGTGCGCCTCAAGCTGGGGACCATACGTCCGCAACCTGACCCGCTCGACCGGTCCGAGTTCGGGGATAAATGCTACTGACCGCCCGCCGGCAACGGCCAATGGCCCGCCGGCCTCTGGACTCCACGGGAGGCCACTCGGGCCCAGTCGCGCGACCCGGCCGCCTTTCTGTGCCGACTCGCAGTGGGTCAAGACGTCGCCGCGGGCCGGGCCCAAAGGCAACGATGGTGGTTAAAAGGTCGTGGCACGCCAACGGCACCTGTTCGTCGACACGACCGGGATACTGCTTGCCGTCCTGCCCACGCCGGCCAACTTCCAGGACCGCGATGCGGCGTAAGCTGCTCGCGAAACTGGCCCATCTCGGACCGACAGCCCTGAGCCGAAAATACGTCAACACCTTCTCAGGCCTTGTCTGGCCGCAAGCGGTACATCTACCAATTCAAAGTAGCGCGTCCGACGGCCCGAACCGCCTCTGCCGCCTGCTCGACATCCTCTACGTGCTGAGAGCACTCCCGCGACAATTGCTTCCAGGTGATCGCCGGATCCCGCGCCGAACGCACCGCGTCAACCTCGCCTTTTCCAACCTCAAAGCCAGCCTGGCGCAATTCGTCGCAGGCACCTGCCATGGCGTCCTCTGCGCGCCCCAGTTCCTCCTCCGATTCGTCCGCTAGCCGCGCGTTCACCGCAGTGTTCACCCGCATGACCGGCAATCCATCGACGTCCGCAACATAGTACCCCTGGCGGTCGGTGACCAGCCCGCCTTCCAGCAGGAACTCGTCGCCCAACAACTCTGCCAACCGTTCAAGTCCGTTCATGTGTGCCTCCTACATTCGCCAGCAAAATTTCAAGCGGCGCCCAAGGCCCATGACCCGTCAACGCCAATTCCAGTTATCAGCCCACGAAGCCGCCGCGGCCACGCAACACTCGCTGGCCGACTTGCCAGAGGCCTCACACGTCCTGCTCGCGGCCCGACTACCACCAAACCCAATCCCACGCCCCCGAAAACAGCAGCCCCACCTTCTCCACCCGCTCGCCCATCTTGCCCAGCGCCTCGCGGTACGCCACCATCTGCGCCCCGTACTTCTTCAAGTTCGCCCACTCGCCAAGCGGCCGCCGCCGCTCCGCATCCCCCGCATAGTTCGCGCCCTTGAAATCGATCACCCAAAGCGCCCCGTCCGCCCGCCGCACCAGCAGGTCGATGCGCCCGTTGTAAACCGCTTCGCCCGCCGCCACAAGCCCGACGCCGAGCATCGGCACCTCGAACACCAACTGCACGCCCGGCGCCCGCAGCCCCGCATACAGTTCCGGCTGCCGCAGCGGCAACTCGACGGCCAGCGTATGCAGCCAACCGGCAAACTGCTGCTCCAAATCGCCCTCCTGCGTATGCCACCTCGCCCTCAGATACGCCCGCGCCTTGTCGACACTCGGCGCGTCGTCCAAACACCCGGCGGCCATCCAACCGTGCAGCACCTCGCCGCGCACGTTCGGCGGCACCACCTTGTCGCTCACGCCCGGCACCTCGATCGGTGCACCGCCGTAGACGACATGCGCCTCGACTACCAACCGCGCCACCAGCGCGTCAACTTCAGCCTTGCCCAGGCCCTTTTCCGCACTCGACGGGGCCAGCGCAATCCAGCCCGCCGGGCGCAGCGGCTCAACTTGCAGATCGGCCACCGCGGCGGCGTGCGCAAGCTTGTTCGCCTGCACAGCCTCCTCTTTCGGATCATCCACAAAGACCTGCTCCCACACTTTGAACTCGTCGCCCCACGCCTCGCCCAAGTCGCCGTGCAAGCCGCGATCCTTGCCGCGGGTCAAGCCAAACGTCACCGACTTCTTGGCCCGCGTCATCGCCACGTAGGCAAAGCGCAAGCGTTCGGCCTGGCGCCGCTCGTCGTCGACGGCAGCGCTCAGCTTCTTGACCGGGTCGCCAGTCTCGCGCAGCGCGCCCGCAGGGTCGAGCTCAACCCCAATCATACTTACCGGTTCGCCGTGCCACGACGCCGCATCGCCGGCACTACTACCCTTTGGCGAATTGCCAATGTCGATGACGCAGACGTGGTCGTACTCCAAGCCCTTGGCCTGAAACACGGTTGTCACCGCAATCGTGCGCGCTCCTCGGTCGATGTGGACGCGCGGGGCGTCGTCGCCGTCGTCTTCCGCGCAGAGCAATTCGACCACCGCAGCCGGGTCGACGCCGTCCGCCTCTGCTTGGCGAATCCAGTCCAGGGCCACGTCGAATTGCGCCAGCGCCATCTCGCCGTCAGGACCTGCACGCAGCACATGCCGCCAGCGCAGGCTTGCCGCCAATTGCTCGACCACATCGGCGGTTGGCATTCGCCCAATCGACGCTAGCGCCGTTTGCAGTGCCGGCGCAGCCAGCGCAAAAGCGGCCGCATCCTCGGGCCGGTGTACGGCGCCGTCGAGTGCCTGACCATACGCTGCACCCGACAGACCAGGAAAGCCATTGA
>CAXRHS010001028.1:0-6645 GCA_964230235.1 Myxococcota bacterium | reverse complement strand
GGCCAATCTCCTCGGACTGACCGTACAGCGCGTGCGCATAGTAGGTGTAGGTCGCCTCGGTCATGCCGGCCGGCAACATCACCGGCTGATACGGCAACTGGACGTCGTCGACCACCGTGGTCCCGCCACTTAGGCTGCCGCTGTTGCCCAGCGACGGCAGGCGTACCAGACCGTCGCTGCCCAGGTCCAACCACGCCTTGAGCGCCAGCTGGCCACCAAGCCCGGCATAGTACGGCTGCGGGTGATCCAGGCGCACAGGCAGCTCGCGCTTGAGCGGGATGGTCAGCCGCACTTCCAGGCCGGTGATGGCGTCTTTGGGTTCGGCGTACGGCTTGGGAAAAATGTGCCGTCGCACCCCCATCGCCGACGGGACGAACTTCTTGGTGGCGTTGCTGATGTAGCCGCCGATGCAGACCACGGCCAGTTCGTCCAGGCGGCTGGTGATTTCAAATGCCCCCGTCGTTTCGTTGACCGGCGAGGTCGGGTAGGGCAGCGCGCCGCCGTTGCCGATGGTCGAGGGCGGCGGATTCTGGTCCTCGGCTTCGATGTCGCGGATGGTGGTTGCGCAATACACTTTGCGAATGCCGATGGTTGGCTTGCATACCTTGGCGCCGGGGGCGACCTCGTCCGGCACGCACACAAAACCGGACTTGCAGCTGTTGGTCTCGCCGCACGATTGCAAGCAACGCTGGCCGGCGGGGCCGTTGTTGACGCAGTAGAACGTGTTGCCGTCCGCCGTGGTGCCCGTGCAGTCGACGGGCTGAGCACAGGCCTTGCAGGTCAGATCGCCAGCGTCGGTCGAGCCCAGGCAATTGGCCGGGGGAATCAGCAAGTACTTGTCGACGTCGACCACCTTGCCCTTGAGCAGCGCAAAAGGCAGCGACGCGCCGCTGCCGTTGCCCTGGCCGCTCGACGGCGGGGTATAGGGGAAAAGCAAAAGCGTCGCGTTGCTGGCGTCAAAGTGGATGATGGAACTGGCCGTGAACTCGGGCTTGGTCGCCGAAACCCGAATCGGCGGCACGACATCTGGCCCACTGAACACCACCATGCCCTTGGCGTCGGTGACCCCGGTGTACTTCTGGTAGATCGCCTCGCCCGGCGAGCCCAATTGCACCACGGCGTCTTCAATCGGTGCGCGGGTGTAGATGTTCAGCACGGTGACGTTGAGCGTACCGCCCACCCCTTCGCCCCAGGTGCCGCCCTCCGGCGTGCCAGGCGCGTAGTAGTTGAAACCATTTATGAGCGTGTCGGTATTCTCGCCGTCGAGCAGATCGACCGCGACCAGGCCAGCGGGATGCGGCGGAATCTTCACCTCCGCCAGACCGCTGTGCACCAGCGTCAAGCCCTGCGTTGGCTTGCCGCCAAACAGCAACTTGACGCCAGGTTTGAAGCCGCTGCCATAGACCTTGACCGTGGCACCGCCGCCGGTCGAACCCGAAGGCGGGCTGACCGCATTGATCCGCGCATGGCCATCGACGTAGCCGTAGCCACCGGCCAGGATCGCCTCCAGGCCGCCACAGCGGACCACCACATCCGCGGCGCCCGGCGCCCCTGGCGGCACGATCACATCGAGCGACGTGCCCTTTTGGTTGGCCGTCAAGACCTTGGCTGCATACATGCCAACGCGCACCGTGCACGCCGCGCTCAGACCCTTGCCGCGCAGCTGGACCTGCCCGCCGCCCGTTACAGGCCCGAGGCCGGGCTCGGCCATGTCCAACTTGAGGTCGGCGATGTACAGGTAGCCACCTGGAAGGCTGGCGCTGCCCGACGACGTCGCGATTTCGATGGCCGCGCTGCCGACCACTCCCGCCGGCGCGGTGACTTCAACGGAGCCGCCTTTGATTTTGTGCGGGGCCGGCTTGCCACCGATGGTCACGCCAGAAATGGACGCGCCCTCGGGAATCGCCACCATCAGCGTCACTGTGTTGCCGCCGCTGGTCGGCCCTGAGGCAGGCGATGCGCCGTAGAGCGCCACCGCCGCGGTTGTGTCCGCGACGTAGGCAAAGGCCGGGAAAAGTTTGTGGTTTCCATAGGGGCCCGTGACGATCAGCTCGACTGGACCTGGCGTCGCGGTTTTGTCGACGGCTTTGATGGCCGGCATCTGCGCACCGCGTACCCCCGACGCGGTGCCGGGCGCCAGGGTTCCCAAGGCACCATTGGCGTAGACCGCTGTCGCATTGCCCAGGCCCGCGCCATGCAACTGCACGGCGCCGCCATCGACCCCGACCACCGGGGGCGCGACGCTGTCCACTCGTGGCGGCCGACCGTAGGTAAACGGCGCCTTGCCATGGACCACGCCGCTTGCATGGCGCACCGAGACCTGAACTTTGGCCAGATCAGTCTTGACCACGCCGGCCTCTTCCAGGTACGGCGGCACCAATGCGACCAGGGTCTTGTCGTCGACAAACTTGGTCTGCGCCGCCTCGTGGTAGGCCACCAGCACGCGGTCGCCGGGCCGAAAGCCGCTGCCGCGCACGGTAATCTCGGCACCGCCGGTCATCGAGCCGGCTTCGGGGGCAAAGCCGTCGACCGTCACCTGGGACAGGTAGGAATACGCGCGGTTCAGGGTTGCTTTGGCAGCCTTGCTGTTCTCGACGCGCACGTCGACCGACCCCGGCTGCTTGGCCGCCGGTGCCTTGATGTAGATGTGGGTGGTGCCCGCGCGCCCGTCGACCGTCGCCTCTTCGGTGCCAATGAAAACCCGCGCCGAAGGCAAAAAGCCCTGCCCGGAGATGTCCAGCGTTTCGCCACCGCTGAGATCGCCCTGTTTGGGTGTCACAGACTGCAGCTTGAGGGCGGCAATTACCTGGCCGTCTGGAAGCGTCACGGAGTCGGGGCTGCCGACATCGGCGAGGCTGCTGCTGGTCCCTGCGTCTGGTGGCGAGGAGCACGCTGCCAGCCACAACGCCAGCGACAGCGCACATCGCGCAGCACGGCCAGCGGCAACAGTCGAAACGTGCGTGCGGTTCATGTGCGCAGGGTCCCGGCGGCCAAAGCAACTGCACGCCCGCCGGCCATGGTACGGACGCACGGTGCGGCGCGCCACGGTAGGATGCGCAACGGGCGGCGCAAGTTCACGGTCGTCATCGCGTGTCACGGCTCCCGCGGGCTGGCGACCACATCGCCCACCGCCAGCGGGTCAAACTGGCCGAGTGTGGCCGCCACCGCCGCCACATCGAGCCACGGTCCCGCGGCCCTGGTCAGCGCTTGCGACCACTGCGCCATGGTGTTCTCGACACTGGCGAGTCCGACCGCCGACTTGAGCTGCTGGGTCAGCGACGGGGCGGGGACAAAGCGAATTCGCACTTCTTCGTCTTCGGAAAGGCCAGCGCGCACCCGTGCCAATGCCAGCGCATCGCGCAAGCCGCCGATTCGATCGACCAGACGTCTGGCGACCGCCTCGTCGCCAAACCAGATGCGCCCGCCCGCCAGTGCGTCTACGGCATCGCGGTCCAGGTTGCGGCGCTGCGCGGTTCGGTCCAGAAACAGGCCGTAGAACCGGCCAAGCTGGCGATCGAGTAACGCAAGCTCCGGCGGGGTTAGCGGTCGACTCGTCCCGAGCATGCCCGCGCCCGGACCCGCCGAATACCGCGTGGTGTGCACGCCGAACCGCTCATAAAGCTGCTGCGTATTCGGCCGCACCGTCAAGATGCCGATGGAACCCGTGACCGTGCTGCGATCGGCGAACACGGTGTCGGCACCGAGCGACGTCCAGTAGCCGCCCGAGGCGGCCACGCCGCCCATCGAGGCCACCGTTGGCTTCTTCTGCGCTGCCTGCGCCAGTGCTTCGCGCATGACTTCGCTGCCGTACACCGCGCCGCCTGGGCTGGTGATGCGGGCCACGATGGCGTGGACATCGCCGTCCTTTTGCGCGCGCTCGATGACCTTGGCGATGGCCGATCCGCCGAGCGACCGGCCCAGTACGCCAGTAGATTCATGGTGGTCGCCAATGGCGCCATCGATTTCGACCACCGCGATTTCGGGTACGGTACCCCATTGGCGGCTGCGCGAGGTGGTCGCCGACTCCGCGACCAGGCGCTGACCGGGCGCCAGCCAGCCGAGTTTGCGCAGCGTTTCGTCGAGATCGCGCGTCGCCACCACGGCGTCGACGAGGCCCGCGGCCCGCGCGTCTTCGGGATAGACGGCGCCCTGCGACAGCGCCGCCTCCAGCTGGCTGGGACTGACGTCGCGGCCAGCCTGCACCCAGGCGCCAAGGTCCTGCCAGCGCCGCTGTACCGAACGCTGCAGGGTCTCAGCCAGTTCTGGCGACGGCGCCACGTGGTCAAAGGCCTCGCCGGCCGATTTGTGCGCCCTGTAGCGGACGACCTGTACCTCGATGCCAACCCGGGTCAGCGCTTCGGCCAACGACACGAAGTCCGCACCAATGCCGTGCACTTGTAGCGTACCGCCGGGCGCCAGCCAGACCTGATCGCAGGCGACGGCGGCACCGTAGTTGCGGGTGCCGAGGTGATCCGCATACCACAGGACTTTCTTGCCGGCCTTGCGCAGGTCGGCAATCGCGCCGCGCAGTTCTTCGACTTGTGCCCAGTCCAGTGCGAGGTTTTCCGTTTTCAAGACGACCACTTGGGTGCCAGGACGTTTGGCGATGCGCTCCAAGCGCAGAAGCAGGGCGCCAAAATGCATCCCTTGGGCTGCGCGCCGCTCGACCAACTCGCCCTGCAGGGCCACGAACACCGCCGGTTCGCCTTCGGGCAGCAGCGAGGGCGGCGCGTCCGTCGACAGCCGAGCGGTGAGGGCGGCGCCGAACTTACCATCGGCATCCAGCGCGCTGTCGACATGGCCCGCGGCCGTGACACCGGCGCGACCGAAGCCGAACTGCAAGCCGATGGCGGTGCGATGGCTGTCGCCGTCCCGGTCGCTGCGAAACCTCAGGTGCTCGGCGATCACGTCGAGGCCGCGCATGACCTGCACCGACACCAGTGCAGCCAGGCTGGCTGCGCGCGCTTCATCGAGCGGCAGTTGCAATTCCGCGCTCGCCGTCAGACGGTCGCTGCCCGACCACGGTCGAACCGCCAGTCCGGCGGCCCAGCGTGTTTCAAAGCCATTGCGACGGGTTGCGTCGTCGCCCAGATTGCGCAGCGCCGTGCCAACCGAGATCCACCGCGCCGGTCGCAACAGCAGGCCAACATCCCAACTGCGCAGGGTGTCCAGGCTTTCGCGCATCGACCATTTGGCGCTGGCGCCGACGGCCAGCGTGTCTCCCAGGTCGATCGCCGCCCCGAGATGGCTGCGCACGGCAGGGCCAGACCGACCCGTGTCCACGGACTCCACCCCGCCGCCAAGGGCAAGCAAAGAAAGGGGGACCGCTGCATAACCCCCAAAGCCGGCTGCGCGATTGTGTGCGCCAGCGTTGTCGGCACCCACCGCCGCTCCGCCAAAATTGACCGCGCCGCGCAAGTCCAGCCCAGCTGCGGTCACCCAGCCGGCGGGATTGCCGTGGATGCTCAGCGCCGCATCTGGATTGGCGACGGTCTGGAACGGGACGTACAACGCCGGCTCTTCACCGTGCGCGGGCGCAACGACTGCCAACAGCAAGGCCAGGCTTGCCGCTGCGAGGCCGCCGTGGCCGCGATGCTGCTTCATGGCCGCGTGTGGATGTAGCGGATGACCTTGAACTGATTCTCCGCCGGGCGCCGCAAGATCAAGCGGAACGCGTTGACGCCATCACAACCCATCTGAATCATGAAGGTATCCTCGCTCATCGGTGCCGCCGAGTACTGCGTGCACAACAGCAGCTTCTTGCCCTCGGACTGGCGCGACTTGTTGACTTCTTCGGCTAGTTTTTTCTGCTGGGCTTCTTCCAGCTTCAAGAACGGGCCGCCATTGAGTCCGAAAAGCGTCGGCAGCAGGTAGTCCACTTCGGAATGGACTTCGGCGGGTCCAAACTCCTTGAGGTACGCATTCAGATCACCGGTCTTGAGCGACTCGCACGCCTCGGCCAACGCCATCTGCTGCTTGACCTTGAACTTGGGCTGCGAACTCGAGAGGTCAAAAGCCACGTTTTCGTCCAAGCCCGCGCACAGCCCGTCGGCGTTGCCCTGCATGACCATTCGGCTCCACTGCCGAAAGAACTTGCTGACCTCGATCGCGATCTTGGGGTTGGGCGGCGGCGCGGCTTCGGCCTTCTCAGGCGGACTCCACGGCTTGGCCTCGGGACGCGGCTCGGATTTGGGCTCTGGCTTGGGTTCCGGCTTTGGCTCTGCCTTTGGTTCGGGCTTGGGCTCAGGCTTTGGCTCCGGCTTTGCCTTGGGCTCCGGCTTTGGCTCCGGCTTGGGCTCCGGCTTGGGGTCAGGCCTGGGCTCGGGCTTCGGTTCAGCTTTCGGCTCAGGTCTTGGTTCCGGCCGCGGTTCCGGCTTTGGCTCGGCCTTGGGCTCTGGCCGCGGCTCTGGCTTGGGCTCGGGCTTGGGTTCCGCTTTGGCTTTGGGCTCTGGCTTGCCTTTCTTGGGCTTGGCCTTGGGTTCCGGCGCCGGCTCCGGCTCCGCTTCGACTTTTGCGACCACTTTGGCCCCGGCACCCGGCTCCGGAGGCGCATCGGCGGTCCGCACACACAGACCGGTCCAGTGGTGCTCGGCGACGATGGTGGTCTCTTCGATGTAGCGCGGGTTGCCATCGGCGCCGAGCACG
>CAXRHS010001027.1:0-3754 GCA_964230235.1 Myxococcota bacterium | reverse complement strand
GAGGTTGCGCTCGGCGGGGTCAAGCGCTGGCGGTCTGCGGACCAAATGACTCACAAAATCATGGGTCTGAACAAAGCCCCCCTCTGTTCAGGCGCTCTGTTCAGGCGCTGTTTCAGGCGCCGTCGTCCTCGTAGGCCAGCGGCACCCACGGTTGGCCGCCCCACAGCCCGCGCACCAGCGCCACCCGTGGTCCGGACCCCAGGTGGTTCTCGATCCGGCGGACAATCCGCTCGCGCACGGTCTTGGGGTCGCCGCCGCTGTAGGCCGCGAACACCGCATCCATGAGCGCTGTCGCCCCAATGCGCTGCAGTTCGCCCGGCAGCCACGCCGCGAAATTCTTGCGGTCGTCGCCAAAGCGCACGCGCCCATCCGCGGCGATGTCGAGGGCACGCTGGACGGAGGCAGCAATGCCGCCAAGCACTGCGTCGTGGAACGCCTGCAGTTGCGCCTTGCCCTGCTCGGGCAGGATGCCTAGCACGTCGTCGGTGTTGTCGGCCAGCACCATCGCGACCACGTCTTTCTCGTGGGCCAAGGCGTCCTTGGCGCCGTGCAGCTGCAAATACCACTCGCCCTTGAGTTTGAGCATGTGCCCGCTGTCAAAGCGCACCACGCAGCCCTCGGCATTCCTGAGGGTGCGTACGGCTTCCAGCAGCGCGCCCAGGTCGCCGCGCGGCGCCTGAAACACGCCGACGACCGGCACGCCAAACTGGTCGCCCAGCCCGCGCAGCTCGTCCAGCGACGCGTAGGCGCCAGTGTGGATGTCGCGAATGGCCGTCAGCACCAGCTGCGGCTCAGGCTGCGCGACCACAATGCGGTTGCTGTCTGCCATGAACTCGAAAATCGGCGTGCGGCCGCGCGAAGTCTCCGTCTTGGCAAAGCCCACGTAGTCGCGCCTGCCGCGCTGGGACTGCACAAACGCTGTGGCCTGTTTGGCCGCGTCGCTCTCGCCCATCTTGGTCAGCCACAAGTGGCCGCCACCCGGCACGGGCAATGGCGACACCATCGAGCCATCCAGCTTGTCGAGCATCACGTGCGGCAGGGACAGGTCGATGCGCTGGCGTTCGGTCTCGGGCCGCTGGCCGACCGTGAAAAACTTGTGGTAGCGCCGCGCGCGGATGTCGCCCGACTGCGGGTCGAACACGATGCCACGGCACTCGCGGCGCAGGGCCCAGCGACGGGCGGTGGCCTCATCGGGTGCTGTCGCCGGGTCGGGAAAGGTCTGGTCGTACATGAACAGGTACTGCACGACAGTGCCCCACGGCCGGCGCGCGACGGCGAACTCGCCGCCTTCTTCGACGGTACAACCCGCGATGGCGTCGCGGATTTCGGACAGGTGAGTGATGTGGGGAAAGGCGTAGTTCATCCGCACTGGTGAAACCGCGGGTTGCGGGCGGGCAGTGTACGGATGGAGCGGTCGGGTGTCATGTGCGGCGCAGTAGGGCATATGCGCCTGGCTTCACCCCGCCCAAGGCACCCGCAACCCACCGCCATCCGCGCTCGGCAGCTCGCGCTTGAGCGCCCCCCACAACACCGAAAACGCCTCATGCGCACCCGCCGGCCCCGGCCCATGACTCACCGAAAAGCTGGCCGTCGTCACCAACGCCGGCCCCGCCCGCGCCGGCTCAAACGTCAGCGTCGCGGTCGCGCCCGTTGTGTCCTGCACCACGGTCTGCTGCAGCCCCCGACCGCGCCGCCCTGCCCCGGCGAGCGACCAGCCATGCCTGGCCAATAGCGCCGGCAACCCCAGCGCCGCCGTTACTTGTGCCCAATTGCCCTGGGCTTGCGCGTCCAGCGGCAGCTCCTGGTCACCGTGCGGCACCTGCTGCTGCCCCGGAGCGATCGGCCGCAGCACTTCCTCCTCCCAGCCAAATGCATCGACATACGGGTGTTGCAGGCCATTGCAGCCCTGCTTGCCGTACTCGCAGGCCGTGCGCCAGATGCACGAATAGCGCGGCACCGCCGGCCAGAACGCCGGCTCAACCAGCGTGGTCGGCTGGCTGTCGTCGTGCTTGGCGGCGTGCGGACCCAACAGACAGCGCGGAAACCACTTGACCAGCGACGGCACGCCAGCGGCATCGCAAGCATCCACCGCTTGCAACAGGTCCGGCTGCACGTCGCCCACCCGCGCCAGCGCCAGCCGGGTATCCGGCCGATCCACCCGCAAGTGCAGGGTCCAAAACGACAGCAGCTCAGGGCGAAACGGCGCGATGAGTGCGACGATGTCGGGCAGATTCCGGTAGTTGTCGGCGCAGATACAGGTGTTCGTCAGCAGCGTCGCCGGGCTTTGCGCGACGGCTTCCATGCCCTTGACGATGGCGCGAAACGCGCCCTGCCGCTGGGTGATCCTGGCCGTGCTCGGCTCGTCCCAGCCGTGCACCGACACGAAGAACTCGTCCACGCCGGCGTCGATCAGCCGCTGCAAATAGTCGCGGTCGCCCAAGCGCGTGGCGTTGGTCTGGATGCGGACGTGTTCGACCCCCGGCACCTTGCGCGCAATCGCGATGTACTCGAATAGGGCGGGCTCCAGCGTCGCCTCGCCGCCTGACAGGATGATGCGCGACACCCCGCGGAACAGCTCGGGCTGCACCAGCCAGCTGCGGAACGTCTCGGGCGTGATGCCGTGCAGGCGGTCCAGGCCATCTTCGACCAGGCAGAACGTGCACGCGAGGTTACAGTGAAAGCCAAACGTCAGCAGCAGGTTCTCGGTGTGCGCCAGCTTGGGCGCCTCGTTAGGGCCCCACTTCACCGCGCCGCCGGACCACGACGGCGGGGGTATCAAGGCCACGCGGGGCTCAGAAGCTCGCATAGATCCCCGACTTGCCAAACGTGATAGGCGGCTCTCCCGGGCCCGCAGGCTCGCCGCGCGCAAAGTCGATGCCGAGGTCAAAGCAAGCGTGTTGCAGAAACGCCGCCCCTTGGTCCAACGTCGCGCAGAAGTCCGCCGGCCAGCCGTGCTTTTTGGCCATCCACGCGGTCTGCGCGACCGACACCCGCTGAAAATACACGGTATCTGCGCGGCGCTTGCGGGCCAGCCAGATGCGCCAGGCGGGCAGCAGCTGCGGCGGCACCAGCCGGGCCAGCGTCAGCGGGTGGTTGGGCGCGTGCACGCTCGACCGCAGCGCCTCGACCAGCGGCACAACCTGGCCATCGACCTCGAAGTGGCGGTAGTGGTTCTCCAGTTCGACCGTGTTGCCCTGGACTTTCCAAGAGAGATCCAAGCCCTCCTGGTACAGCCGCACTTGGGCGGGGCGCTGGCCGCGCAGGTGTTCGACCGTCACCTCGACCGAAAAGAAGGTCCACGCCACATCGGGTGGCGGCTGGGCGTCGATAACAAACGGAAAAGCCGAGCGCACCAGATCCAGCGACAGGGCGGCTGGCACGTGGTCGCGGCGGTAGAAGTAGAACTCCCACCACAGTTCGTCGCTGCCCGGCCGGTGCTTGACGCCCCAAACCGTGCACTGTGGACCCAGTACCTGCTCCAGACCGGTGACCAGCGCCGCACCCTGCTGGCCCACGCCCATGCGGTCGAAGCTCCAGCGCAGCAGGTTCTGGGTCTGCAGCCGCGGATAGGGGTTGTCTAGCGCCGCATAGGGCATCAGGCAGAAGTCGTACAGCACCGCTCGGCCGGCGGGCTCGACCGCCAACCAGTCAGGTGGCGGTGGTGCATGCCCTGGTTCCGACAGGATGGCTGCCACAACCGGCGAAGTCGGGTCGGCATTGCGCCAATCCGGCACCGGGTTGGGCAGCATCTTGG
>CAXRHS010001026.1:0-2895 GCA_964230235.1 Myxococcota bacterium | reverse complement strand
GGCGGGCGTCGAGCCACGGCGCGCCCACCAGCTCAAAGGGTCGAGTCGTGCCGCGGCCCTCGGACAACAGCGTGCCTTCCACCAGGCATCCACCGGGGTAGACGACCGCCGTCTGGACGGTCGGCATGTTCGGGCTCGGCGCATACCAAGGCGACCCGGCCGGCCCCCATTGCTGCTCGTCAAAGTACCGCGCAGTGTCGTAGTCCGCGCAGGGTACCACGGTCAGACAGCCAGACGGCAGCCCGGCCTCGGCGAGATACAGTTGCGCGATTTCGCCCAACGTCAGGCCATGGCGCTGCGGCAGGTCCAGCCAGCTGACAAAGCTCTTGAAGCGCGGATCGACGCGGTTGCCTTCGATGACTTCGCCGCCCAGCGGGTTGGGGCGGTCGAGCACCAGGACCTGCACCCCGCGCGTGGCGCAGGTGTCAAGCGCCATGCACAGGGTCGCAAAGTAGGTGTAGTAGCGGCTGCCGACGTCCTGCACGTCAAACACCAGCGCGTCGACACCGTCCAGCGCTTCGGGCTGAAGCGTCAGCGAATCGACGGACCTGCCGTACAACGTGTCGACGTGCAGGTCGAAGACCGGGTCGACGCCAGCCTCGACGGCGATGAGGTCTTGGGCGGTCGACCAGATGCCGTGCTCAGGCCCATACAGGCGCACCACGTGCACGCCGACGGCCCGCAGCGCGTCGATCAAGTGCACGCGGCGCGGCGCCGGATCTTGCACGCGCACCAGCGACGCAGGATTGCAAACCACGCCGACCCGCAAGCCGCGCAGGGCCCGGGCACCGTCTTGACAAAGAACTTCAGCGCCGGTGCGCAGCATGGCCTTGGACCTCGGTTCTGCCAACGGCGGTTAGTTTTTGCCGCCCTTTTCGCCGGGCTCTGGAAAGCGCAACAGCCTCAGCTCACCTTCGCCCTCGACCTTGTAGACCTCAATCTCTTTGACGTTGGCCAGGTTGACCCACAGCGTCGCTTCTTTGTCGCGGTCGTTTCGCAAGGCGATGAAATTATTGTGGACCCCTTCGACGATGCCGATGACGCTGGTGTCCTCGTCGTCAAACTGGATGACCCACACTTTTTGGCCGATGAGTTTTTCCATGGTGCTCTTTTGGTCGGTGCCAGGGGCAAGGCGGCGCATGGTACACCACGGTCGGCGGTTCGGGAACGGTTGGGGCCCGTGAAAAATCCAATCGATTTTCCACGTTGGCCCGTTGCTTGCCAAGTGGGTCGCAAGCTCGCGACTTTGCAAGTCGACTCGCCGCTCCGCACCGCCCTTGCGTCGATCCACTTGTCTTTACACGGGCCCTTACGCTGGCGCGGGTGCGGCCACTGTGGCTGCTTGCAGGCGCACCACGCCCCGCGAAATCTCACTGGCGGCGTCGGTGAACACGCGGTCCTTTTCGCTGCCGTCACCGACAATGGCGACCGCAAACGGCGTCGCGCGCAAGGCTTGCATGTCGAGCACATCGTTGGGGCTGTGGTCGGCCGCGGCAGGATCACCTACCGACTCGCCAAGCGCCAACAGCGACAGCCGATACGCACTCTCGGCCCACGACCGTCGTGGCACGAACGCCGACAGCTTTTGCGCTCCACCCTTGCCGGCCAGTGCCCGCACATCGGCAACAAACGCGTCGAGCGCGGTGAATTCAGGCAGTTCGGGATCGCCGGGCAAGCTCTGCTGCGGCGGGCCGTCGGTCCAGGCCACCGGATACGGCTGGTCTGGGCGGGCCGGAACCTGCAGCCACTCGTACTCGGCCTCGCTCAAAGCGTTGTCCAAGATGAGGAAAAGCGGCGCAACTGGGATCGACACCAGCGGCCGGCCAAATTCCGCAAGCACCTCGACGTCGCAGCGCATCAGGAAGGCGGTGACGTCGGTCAAGCTCAGGCCAGTGCGGCCCAACTGGATGCGCTTGGCCTGCAGGTCGCCGGTCGCGCGCTGCAACACCGCCTGCCACTGGTGCAGTTCGCTCAGGCTCTGGCCGACCTGCTGGGCGACGCGGTAGCAGGCGTCGTCTTCAAGCTTGAGCGTCTCCAAGGCGCCGCGCGCCCGCCGCGCCCATGCCAGGTTGCGCTCGACCCGCTCTTGCGCTTGCAAGACGCGCACTTCGCTGTGCGAGCGCACCGCCCCTTCGGCCGCATCGACGATGCGGCGCAGGTTGTGGTGCAGGTGGCGCAGCGCCGGCGCCTGTTCGTGGCCAAGGTCGCGCGACAGTTCGACGTTCAGAACGCCGAGCGCCAGATCACCTTCTTGCGGTTCGATGCCGATGACCCGGCTCAAGATCGCGTACAGCGCCTCACCGCGTTCGCTCAGGCACAGCTGGCCTTCGACCAACTCCAGCCAGCCGCCGCGCCGCAGGCTGCGCAGCACCGCCGAGCGGGCGTCGCCGTTGAGCCAGCTGAAGTGGCGGCCCAGCGAGTCGTAATCCCAACGTGTGCGCTCCGAGCCGGCCAGTTCGCTCAGCACCGCGAGGCGCACGGCAAAGTCCGCTTCGCCCAAGCGCACGAGGTCGCGCAGCAACTCGAAGTACGGCAGACCCGCATTGGCCGTGCGCAGGGCGTCGATGTCGGCGGCATCGTAGCCGTCCGCCAGCAGCGGCCCCAGCGCCTCAAGTGGCAAGTCGCTGTCGACCTCGGCGTCGGCGGTGACCAGCGCGGGTCGAACGGTGCGGGCAGTGGCGGGGGGCGTCGTGGCGGCCATGGCGTGCTAGGATCGCACGGCGATCGCGGTGGTCGCAAGGGTCAGGGCATGGCGGCGGCATTGCAGGGGCTGCGAATCCTCGATTTCACCAGTTTGTGGCCGGGACCGCTGGCGACCTTGGTCCTGGCGGACCTGGGCGCGCAAGTGCTGCGCGTCGAGGCCCCCGATCGACCAGACTTGCTGCGCTACCTTCC
>CAXRHS010001025.1:0-4151 GCA_964230235.1 Myxococcota bacterium | reverse complement strand
CCTACTTGATCTCGATCGGGTTGCCGACCGCCCACCGCTGGTCCAGATCCACCATCTCGGGGCCATTGTCGGCGGACACCATCCCTTTCATCAGCTTGCGCAAATGTTTGGGAGTCAGGCGCACTTCCAGGTGGTACTTGCCCGGCAAGTCCGGCGTGACCTTGAGCAGCGATCCCGGCGCACCAGACAGAGTCGCGACTTTTTGCGCCGCCGCCTCGCCGGCCGCGATCCGCCACAATACCAGCGACACGGTCGGCAGGTTGGCCGGATCGTGGGCGTCGGCGGCCGTCCAGTGCGCCCACGGCATCGGCTGCACATCGGGCACGCGCAAGTAGATCGTTGACCCGAGCGGCGCGGCGCCGCCAAGTTCGACCCACTTGCCAGTGGCCTTGTCGCGCGCCGCCATGTCCAGACCCTGCGGGTCGCCGATGACGTCGTACACCGCCCAGGTGCGCGCGGCCGCAATGGCGGCCTTGGTCAACTCCGCCAGTTCCGTGGACGGTTTGCCCGGCGTGACCAGCGTGCGGTTGCTGATCCAGCGCAGCAACCGCCGGTAGTCGTCCAGGCGCCGGCCATCGGCCATCATCACCGGCCCGCCCTTCTTGAGCAGCGCCACCAGGTGCGGGTACTTGTCCACCAAGGCGTCGCACAACGACTCGAATTGGCCGCCTGGACCGCAATAGGGCTCAAGCACCACGTTCTGGTGCACGTCGTTGCCGACGACCCCTGCCACCTGGCGCTGGGCGTTGACGGCCTGCCACTTGGTAAAGGCGGCCTCGGGCTGGATGTCGAGCATGATGAGCACCGCCAGATCGGGGTCCGGCGATTTGTCTTTGGGACCCAAAAGTTGATCGAGCAGGAACACCCGCGCCAGGTTCATCTTGCTGCCGGCCGAGCCCATGCCGACGATGGTCTTGAAGTTGGCGTGGGTGTTGTAGACCTCCATGCAGTCCATGCCGCTTTGCACCATGCGCTGCACGCTGATGTCGTCTTCTTCGCTGTGGGCGTTGCAGGACAGGCCTTTGGCGGCGTGGATGGCGGCGACGCTCTTTTGGACGTCTTCAATGCTGCTGTCTTTGTCCGAGAACGACAGGCCCTGCAGCTTGCCGTCGGCGAAATGGTGGTGGATGCCGATGCCCATGTTGTGGGTGCCCTCATAGCCGACCGTCAGCACGACGTCGTGGGCGGGCAGCACGTCGCCCTTGGGGCAGTGGATGACGTTGGCGTGCGGCTTGCCCGGGTCGCCGACCGCGGTGTCGCCTTTGTCCGGCCTGATCTGCAAAAGCTTGTCGAAGCTGAACTCTTTGCTGTGCGCCGGATGGTCGGTCATGAAAGCGACGTCCAGGCCGGACTCGCACAGGGCCACCCGCAGTTCGTCCAGACAGGTGGTGCTGATCTGACCAGGAAAGTTGTCGATGTAGCCGTCGCAAGCGTCGTGGCTATAGGTGCTGTGGATGTGCACGACGTTGCGCGCGATCGCCCAACCGCGCTCGGCTGGCGTCGGCAGGCCGTCGGCCACCGGGTTCGGAACGGCGTCGACGCCGCTGTCGGCTGGCGCGTCTGCAGCGGCAATGGCGGCGTCCGTGGCGGCTGGCTGCGCGGCGTTTGTGCAACAAAGACAAGCAGCCAATCCCAGGACCGGCAGACCGCGAAACAGAGCAAGGGCAATGGTGTGGGTGCGCATGGCCACACGGTTGCGCGGGTTGGCGGCCAAGTCAAGAGGGGCGCAAACGCCCGCCCCCGCTGGCGGTTTGGCTTCACAATTTGGCGCGCACCGCGGTTTTGCTAGGCTGTTGGGTTCTGTGCGCGGTGCAAGCCGCGCCCTACCGCGCTACCATTGCCGTTCCCGCAATTTGGAGTCACCCGATGCATCGTCCCTGGACTGACCACCGACCTTGCCGTGCGGTGACGCTGGCCTTGGCCGCATTCGCGATCATGGGCGCACTGCTGGGGTGTAGCGAAGGCGGCGCTGGCAACGAGGGCAGCGCCGGCGCCGATGGCACGGGCGAAAATGGCCTGGACAGCGGCGGACCGCGCTTTGCCTCCGACAGCGGCGACCCGAACGGCGACGGTGCGGCCACCTCCAGCGACAGCGGCGCCGCCCGCACCACCGACAGCGCAGGCGGCGCGGACAGCGTTTCAACCGTCAACAACTGTGATTTTCCGGCCAACCCCAAAGCCGGCGACCCCGGCGCCGCGTGTCAATCGGCCGGCGACTGCGACAGCGGCTATTGCATCGAAGGACCGGGCGGCAAGATGTGCACCAAGACCTGCAGCGACTGCTGCCCGACCGGTTTTGCGTGCACGGCGGCGTCGGCAACCGACCCGCAGTTCATCTGCATCGCCACGCTGAACGCACTGTGCCGGCCGTGCAAGGCCGACAGCGAATGCGCGGCACAAAGCGCGGGAGCGCTGTGCGTGGACTCCGGCCCTGGTGGCCGTTTCTGTGGCGGTTCGTGCGCGACCAGCGCCGACTGCTACGCCGGCTACGACTGCAAGGACGCCAAGGGCACCCAGGGCGAGGGCAAGCAGTGCGTCAAGACAAGCGGCGAGTGCGCGTGTTCGCCCAAGATGGTGCTCGACGGCGCCCAGACCACCTGTGTGGTCGCCAACGACGCTGGCGCTTGCAAAGGCGCGCGCAAGTGCACCCCCGAGGGGCTGAGCGCCTGCGACGCCGCGACGCCGGCCACCGAGACCTGCGATGGCGCCGACAACGATTGCGACGGCAAGACCGACGAGCAGGGCAGCGGCGGTTGCCTGCCCTTCTACGTCGACGCCGACAAGGACGGCGCGGGCGACGCCAGCACGCCCGCCAAGTGCCTGTGCAAGGCCGATGCCGGCTATACCGCCGTGGTCGGCGGCGATTGCGACGACGCGGTCGCCAGCACCAAACCCAACGGCGTCGAACAGTGCAACGGCGTCGACGACGACTGCGACGCCACCACCGACAATGGCTTTCCCGACACCGACGGCGACAACCAGGCCGACTGCGTCGACCCCGACATCGACAACGACGGCGCGGCCAACGCCGCCGACTGCGCGCCGGCCAACGCCACCATCAGCCCGGCCGCGACCGAGACCTGCAACAACGTCGACGACAACTGCAATGGCTCAGTGGACGAGCCGGGCGCCCAGGGCTGCAAGCCCTATTACGTCGACATTGACGGCGACGGGTTCGGCAAGACGCCGCCGACCGGCACCACCGCCCAGTGCTTGTGCGCGCCCGACGGCAAGACCAGCGCGTTACAAGACGGCGACTGCAACGATGTGGTCGGGCTCATCAACCCCAAGGCCACCGAGGTCTGCAACGACAAAGACGACGATTGCGACGGCCAGACCGACCAGGGCTGCGACGATGACCAGGACGGCTATTGCGACGCCAAGCTGACGGTGGTGGACAAGCCGATCGTATGCAGCCAGGGCAAAGACGACTGCGATGACCTCAACGCGGCGATCTCGCCCGGCCAAAAAGAGCTGTGCGCGACCAACGTCGACGAGAACTGCGACGGCCAGACCGACGACGGCGCCGATGCCCAGGGCTGTGAAGTGCTGTACGCCGACAACGATCAGGACGGCTTTGGCGCGGGCGTCGGCCAATGCCTGTGCGCGGCCAAGGGCGCGGTCAACGCCAAGAACAACAAGGACTGTAACGACAAAGACGCGCTCGTCAGCCCCGCCAAACCCGAACAGTGCGCCAACGGCGTCGACGACAACTGCAACGGCGCCCAGGACGAGGAAGACGCCCAGGGCTGCATCCCCCACTACAGCGACCCCGACGGCGACGGCTATGGCGGCGGCGCCGAGTCGGCGTGCCTGTGCGGTCCCAACCAGTTCTTTCCGGTCAGCAAGTCCGGCGATTGCCAGCCCAAGAACCCGGAAATCGGTCCCGGCGCCCAAGAGGTGTGCAACGGCATCGACGACAACTGCAAGAACGGTGTAGACGAGGCCGGTGCCAAGGGCTGCATCGTGTACTACGCCGACAAGGACGGCGACGGCATCGGCGACAGTTCGCTCAACAAGTGCCTGTGCAAGGCCGAAGCGCCGTACACCGCAACCAGCAGCGGCGACTGCGACGACACCAAAGCCGAGAGCAAGCCCGGCGCCACCGAGTCGTGCGACGGCGTCGACAACAACTGCAACGGCCAGACCGA
>CAXRHS010001024.1:0-4818 GCA_964230235.1 Myxococcota bacterium | reverse complement strand
TTGATCAATCATTTCTCCGGCATACTCGCTCGCTTGCGCGGTGGTCCATTTGGGGCCGCGCAGGGCCATCTGTGGCAGTCGGTCGGGCCGGGCGCGGGCAGGCTGGGCGCTTTGGTGTCGACGAACTGGCGGTATTGCCGTCGACGGCCTCTCCCTGCTTGTGCTTCGCTCCGACCTCAGCCAGGCTGCCGGCGCCCGCCCAGGGTCGCTGCCTGGGCCTTGCTGCGAATCACTTTGCTGTGCGCGCTCTTGCCTGCCTGCTTTGCGCGCGGCGAGCAGGGCGATGCGTGTACCAAGCGCCTGGACTGCCGCGGCGAACTCGATTGCTACCGCGGCCGCTGCAGCCTGCCCGACTTGTGCCGGCGATCGCCCTCGTGCGCCAAGCGCGGCGTGTGCACGGCTTGGGGCCACGACTGCCTCGTCGGCTCGGACCGCGACTGCCTGTATAGCGACCTGTGCGCCGAGCGCGGTCAGTGCCGGGCCGTCGACGGCGCCTGCGCGGCAACCGCCGACCACGACTGCCAGGGCAGCCAGGCCTGTCGCGAAGCCGGCGCTTGTCGAGCCGATGCGGGCCGCTGCGTGGTCGGCGGCCAGGGTCGCGCGCGCTGCGGCGAGGCCTGCGACACCTTTGGCCGCTGTACCGTAGACAGCGCGGGTGCGTGCACGGTCGGCGCGGACCGCGACTGCGCTTCGGCGCTGGTGTGCCGGCGCGACGGCCGCTGCGCGCGCCAGGTCGGTTTGCCCGGTGACCCCACCGCGGCTGTCTGTGTCGCGTTGCACGACGCCGACTGCCAAAAGAGCGAACATTGTGGGCAGTTCGGCTTTTGCAAGGCGCTGCGAGGCCAGTGCGTAGCCGGCAGTGACGCATGGTGCGCCGCATCCGAGCGGTGCCGCCTGGCTGGCGCCTGCTCGCTGGTCGGCGACACCTGTCAACCGGTCGGAGCAGACTGCCGCAAGCTGCCCGCTTGCCTGCAATCCGGTCTTTGCACGGGCATCGGCGGGCGCTGCGTCGCTGGATCGAGCGCCGACTGCGAGCACAGCCGCGGCTGCCGGGCCACCGGCGCATGCACCGCCCGCGACGGCAGTTGCGTCATCGCATTCGACGAGGACTGCCGGCTCACCACGGGTTGCGCGCAGAGCGGCCACTGCTCGGCAAAAGACGGCGCCTGTGTGGTCATCGGGCGCGCCGACTGCGAATGGAGCAACCCTTGCCGCGCATTGGGCCGCTGCACCCCTCGCGATGGCCGATGCGTAGTGGCTGCGCGCGCCGACTGCCAGCAATCGCTTGCGTGCACCCTGCACGGCAAATGCCGGCCCGTTTCCGTGCTCGCCGAGCGGATCGCCGGCTGGCGAACGCCTGCGATCGGGCTGGGCGACGATGTGACGGGCACGGTCTGCGGCGCCCGTACCCATGCCGACTGCCGCCAGAGCGAAGCGTGCAAGCTGGAATCGCGCTGTCGGGTCTGGCAGGGGCAGTGCGTTACGCGTGACCAGTACCGGCAACGCCGCAGCGCGTTCGACGCGCTCGACGAACCACTATGAGCGCTCGCCCTCACCTGGCAGGGTAAACGGCACCATCGCTACCGGCATTGCCATCGGTGTCGACAGCGCCACCGCCGGCGAAGGCATCGCACTTGGCCGCAGATTCGCCAGTTTCGGACGGAGTGCCTCTGGGTCGCGCGCGCCTGCAAGTCCGGCTTCTGTCGTAACGGTCCCAGCCTGGACCAGGTCGACAATCGCTTGATCGTAGCCAATCATGCCTACGCCGCGGTGGCTCGGGTTGTCGATGATGGCTTGCAGGCCTTCAATGTCGCGATCGCTGCGCAGCAACTCGGCTGCCTGCGGCACCATGTGCAGGACCTCACACACGGGCACCATCGCCTTTCCATCGGCAGTCGGTGCCAGTTGCTGGTGCACGACGCCGCGCAGCCGGCGAGCCAGGCGCTGCCGCACCATCGCCCGCCGTTCGCCCGCCGCGTCCAGCAACCGACGCACGCTGTCGACCGCGCCGCCACCGGTCAGGGTTACCACCACCAGCAGGTCCAGTTCCGCGGCTTCGAGCAACGCGCCCAGGTCCTGGGCGCAACCGACGTCGACCGCAAGCACATCGGGCGCCTGCTGCATGGCCGTGCGCAAACCGCTCTGCACGTCGGCCGTATCGTGGCCCAATTCGCGCTGGCACACATACGCCACTTTGTCGTCAAACTGCTGCTCCAGCGGACGCTCCAGCGTCACGACCTGCCGCGCTGCCGTCGACGCTGTATTGATGTGCTCGACAAACGCAGCCCAACTTGAGGACTTGCCCGCACCCGGCGGCGACGACACCAGCACCAGACCGTGCGGCAGCATGGCCCAATTGCCAAGGGCGCGCGGCAGGTTCAACTCGCGCAAGGTCAGCACCCGCGGCGGAATCACCCGCACCGACACCGCGGGGAGGCCGCGCGACTGCAAGAAGGTGACTCGAAAGCGCCCACAGCCAACCACCGTGTGCACAAAGGTGGCGTCGCCCCGCTGTTCGTAGGTCGCGCGAAGCTCGGCCGGCAGCCAGCGGTGCGCCAGCACCATCAAGTCCTCGCCAGAGAACACGGGTTCGTCGCGGCGCGAAATCAGCTGGCCAAAGCGCCGATACAGGGGGCGCTGCGTCGGTTTGAAGTGCACAGCGGAGATGCCGCGCGCTGCGGCAAACCGCAAAACGGCTTCCAGGCGCGCTTCGATCTCAGCGCTTTGCGCGGTGGTAAATTCAGGCGTCGGCGTGTTCAAGGCGGGTCCAGTCGATTGACGGCTACTTGGGTGCCGCTTCGCCACCCTCTTTGGGCTTGGCGTCGGCTTTGGGCGCATCGACCTTCTTGAAGTCGGGCCGGTAGAACGCCCGGAAGGTGATGGTCTGGGTCCGACCCTTGGTCTTGACGACGGTGCGCTTGAAGTCGGTCGCTTTGAGCGTCAGCACGACGGGTTCATGGCCAGATTCGCGCGGCGTCAGCACCACGCTGTGGTCCTGGCTGCGATCGATGCCCTTGATGATCAGTGTCTTGCTGCCGTCGACATACTCGTGGTTTTCCCACTCTTTTTTGTCGTCGTAGACAAACTTGACGAATTGGAACTTGGTCGAAATGTGCGCCTCGCCCAACACGTCCGCTTCATTGAGCTGTTCGGGTTGGTCGGCCGGTTTTGGGGGTGCTTTCTCTTTGGCGATGACCGGCAGCGCGGCGACCGCAAGGGCGGCACACACCAGCAGGGCGCGAACGAGGGTGGTCAAACGGGGCAGGGCAGTCATGGCGATGTTCTCCTGGGCGAGGCCAAATCGGGCGTCGCACGTCAGCTTGCGGATCGTGATGCGAAACGGTGATGATTTCAAGCAAGCGGCGTCACAGCGGCGTCGCTGACCCTGGGACGGACGAAGCAGACGGCCGATTCACCTTTCTGGCGCCGACGGTCGCGCCGCGAGTTGCGCTTCCAGCGTCGCGACCCGGGCTTGCAAAACGGCCAACTGCGCGCGCAGTTCGTCGACTTCCGCTTTGCGGGCGACGGCTTGCTCTTCGCGGACCGTCAGCCCGGCTAGCGCGTGCCGGACACTGTCGTCCAACAGCGCCTGCCACTCTTCCAGGGACCGCGGGGCATGCAAGGCCCAGCGGCGCGTTGACGCTGGGTCGGCGGTTTGCACCGCGTCGCTCGTCGGTCCAGGCGCCGAGGCTTCTGCTTCGGCGGGCTTGCGGTGCAGCATCCGCTGGGCTTCTTTTTGCCAAGTTGCCACGGATCGCTGCGCCTCTTCGCGCACCCGGCTGACCGGTTCGGCAACCCGCTTCTGCAGAAAGTCTCCGCCCTGGGCCAGCAGATCGCGCAGGCCGGGCAGAGGCACCGAGCCCCGGCGGCGCCGCTCCGCGTCGAGCAACGCTTGGGTCAAGGTGAACTCGGTCAGGTCGGCCTTGGTCTTGTTGTCGATGACCGAAACTTCGACCCCCGCGCGGACCATTTCGGCGACTTCTTCGAGCGTGACGTAGCAGGACCGCGCCGTGTCGTACATCTTGCGGTTGGCGTAGCGCTTGATGATGCGGGGTTCGGGCATGGTGTCCTTTGGCGCTCGGGCGGCGACGCAAAAGCACCAGCCCTATGACACACCGCGTCAAAAAGGGCAAGGCCGCAGGAATGTGCGCTGTGAAATCAGCAGATTGTGTGCGTCAAATGCCAGCGCGCAGCCGCAACTGCAAGTTGCGCAGAATGCGGGCCGTGGCACCCCACACCACCCGACCGCCGCTGAACTCGTAGCGCGGCATCCGCCAGATCTGGCCAAAAAGCGCGAACTCGACCCACGACGCTGGTCGCTCTGCCACCAGCTCTTGCAGGCCTATCTCCAACACGCCGTCCAGTTCGCCTGCATCCCACGCAAAGGCCGCGGGCGGCTCTGCAACCCAAGCCACCACCGGGCGAATGTGGAAGTCGGTCACGTAGGTGCGCTCATCGTCCAGGTAGCCCAGGATGCGCACCCGCGCCGGGTCCAGGCCCACTTCTTCGCGGGCTTCGCGCAGCGCAGTGGCCTCACAGTTGGCATCGCCGGCGTCGACGCGGCCACCAGGAAATCCGACCTGTCCGGCGTGCTTCTTGAGGTGCTGCGCCTTGCGGACCAGCAAGAGCGTCGCGCCATTCGGCCGGTCGAGCACCGGCACCAGCACCGCGCTGGCTGCGTCGTTGTCCACGGGCATGCTGCGCGGCGGCGGCTCGCTCAGGCACTGCGCCAGCCACGGCGGCAACGCCTGACCCTGCGGCAGTTGTCGGCTATGGTGCGACACGATGGGCGGTCAGTCGCGGGCCAGCGCCAGCGCC
>CAXRHS010001023.1:0-2804 GCA_964230235.1 Myxococcota bacterium | reverse complement strand
CCGGCACGCTGCTGGTGACCCAGGTGTTGCCGCCGATGATCGCGCCTTTGCCGATGGTGACGTCGCCGCCCAAGATGGTCGCGTTGGCGTAGATGGTCACTTCGTCTTCCAGGGTTGGGTGGCGCTTGCGGGTCCGCATCGCGTCGCCCTTGGGAATCGAACGGGCGCCGAGCGTGACGCCCTGGTAGAGCCGGCAGCGCGCGCCGAGCACCGCCGTTTCGCCTACCACCACGCCGGTTCCGTGGTCCACGAAAAGCGCCGGCCCGATGGTGGCGCCCGGATGCAAGTCGATGCCGGTGCGGTGGTGGGCGTGCTCGGCCATCATGCGCGCCACCAGCGGCGCCCCAGCCAGCCACAGCACGTGGGCCAAACGGTGGGTGGCAATGGCGTAGAACCCTGGATAGCACAAGATGATTTCGGCACGTGAGCGCGCCGCGGGATCGCCGTCGAGCGCGGCCTGCACATCGGCTTCCAAGGCGTCGCGCAGCCCAGGCAGGGCCTCTAGCATCGACAGCGCCGTTTCGTGCGCGGACGCTGCCACCAGCGCAGGGTCGCTGAATCCATCGGGGTACATCTCGCCGCGCTGGCCCATCTCGCGACCAGGGACCGCCGTCCACTCTGCGACCAGCAAGCGCACCAGCCGCTCGTAAAGTTCGTGGCAGCAGCCTGCCAGACCTTCGGCGCACGGCCGGGCGCCCGAGTAGATCTCGGCAAACAGCACCCGCCGCGCCAGATCGAGGGCCTGCGCGACGGCGTCGGGATCGGGCAACGCGGGCGCGCCAGCCTCAAGCCTGGCTTGCAAATGCAGGTCTGCAGCGACGCCAAACGCGACCTGCAGCGCCGCCGTCTGCGCTTCACGGTGCCATCGGGTGGTGGGTTCGCTCATGGCAACTATCCGCGTTCAGGTCGAGAGGTAGCGCTCGCCCGAGTCGCACAGGAAAGTCACGACGCGGGCACCGGGCAACAGGCCTTCGCACGCTTGCCGCGCCGCCCACACGTTGGCGCCAGAACTTGGGCCGACCAGCAGCCCGTAGCTGTGGGCGAGCGTCGCCGCCATCTGCAAAGCGTCGTCGTCATGTACCGCCATCACCTCGTCGATCACGGTGCGGTCCACGATGTCGGGCACGAACCCGGCGCCGATGCCCTGAATCGCGTGCGGCTGAAACGGCCGACCCGCAAACGCGCGCGCCTTGCTGGGCTCGACCGCGATGACGCGCAACTGTGGGAAATGCTGTTTCAGGGCCCGCGCGGTGCCGGTCATGGTGCCGCCGGTGCCGATGCCGCCGACCAGCAAGTCGAGCCGGTCCCCGACATCGGCCAGGATCTCGCGCGCCGTGGTCTTTTCGTGCGCAGACGGATTGTCGGGGTTCTCAAACTGCCGGGTCATCAGCGCGGCCTCGCCCAGCAGGTGCTTGAGTTCGCGCGCGCGCGCCACCGCTCCGGCCATGCCCGCTTCTTTTGGGGTCAGCTCTACCCGAGCGCCAAAGGCCTTGAGGATCTTGCGGCGCTCAAGGCTCATGTCCTCGGGCATGCACACCACGCACGAGTAGCCGCGCTCGGCCGCCAACATGGCCAGCGAAATACCGGTGTTGCCGCTCGTCGCCTCCAAGATCACCGCGCCCGGACGCAACTGCCCGCGCGCTTCGGCTGCATCGAGGATTTCGCGAACGGGACGGTCTTTGATCGACCCGCCGGGATTGAGGTAGTCAGCCTTGGCCAAAAGGTCCACGCCGGTCGGCGCCAGGCGCGCCAGTCGCAACAGCGGGGTTTCGCCGATACACTGCGAAATGCGATCCACGATGGCCATGCACGCCTCTGGGAGCCGGGCGGCTCCGCGGAGGCGGCAGTCTAGCCTGAAATGCAAGCGCGGGGCAGGGTGCGTCGGGTATCAAACTGCGCGTCAACGCCACCAATGCCTCATTTCGGTGGCCTGCGGCGACTCGTCACAGGTTCGGCCAGACCGCGGTGGAAAGCCGCAAGGGGCCGAAACTCCCCATGCGCGCCGGATGCGTCGAATCGCCGCCTTGCGGCCCTGCGCACTGCCCATTAGCCTACGCGTGGCGTCGGCCGCCTGGATTGGGGCGCGCCCGCTCGACCGCACGAGGTTCGCCATGCCCGCTCCGCAAGCCGCCACCATGAAGAACCTGGCCAAGCTGGCCTTCAAGTCGCACGCCATCAAGTTGCCGGTCGATTGGAAGCAACCGCAGGGCGACCCCGACGCCAAGCAATACAGCGACTCCTTCAAGCCCAGCGAGCGCATGGCGGTGCCCGACCCGAGCAAGCTGTTCGTGCCGGCTTCGGTCAACAAGTACCATGTCGACACGGTCAAGCAGATTTCCGAGAAGTTCGAGAAGTACATCGACGGGATCTGCGACGCCATCTGCCAGGCCTGGAGCACCTACCACTCGACCGCGTGCCTGACGACGGTGATGATCGCGGGTCCGACGGCGAGCGGCGGCATGCTGGTGGGCCCGCCGCTGACCCCGCTCATCTTGGCGTCCGGGCCCAAGGCCAGCGCCAACGAAATGAAGTACACCAAGACCATCGCCACGGTGGTGGGCACCGGAATGACCACCTGGCAGTCCTCGGTCAAGGTCGCCGGCATGCCCTGGTACCCCGCGTTCGCCGCGTTTCCGGGGCCGATGGCGCCGCCGACCCCCAACGTGCCGTGTCCACTGGTGGCGCTCGTCCAAGTCAATGCGTCCATGCAGGACGCGGCGCTCAAGGGGCAGATGGTCGGGCAACTCGGCGATCCCAAGGCGCAACACCACCAGCAGCTTGCGCATTTCATCGGTCATCAGGTC
>CAXRHS010001022.1:0-5836 GCA_964230235.1 Myxococcota bacterium | reverse complement strand
ATCTCGCTCGGCCTGCCGCGCTGGCTGGAGCGCCTGACCTGGTCGGTATTCGTCAAGGCTTTTGCGGCCGATGGCGACCGCGTGTTGGGGTGGAACGTGCGGATCACCCAAGGCGACGACCGCCTTTTGGAGGCGGACGCCGACCTGCAACCGCGGATCCGCGCTGGCAAACCCTGTGAGTTTGGCTATTTCCACGTCGGTTCGCTCGACGTCTGGCAGCGGACCCGCACACCGTTGCGCCAGCCGTGCGGTCCGGGCGTGATGCTCGACTACATCCACCCGCGCAATAGCGCCTTGGATCCGACGCGACTGGTGCGCGATCCGCTGGTTGCGCTCAACCCCGGCGACCCGACGCTGCTGCTCGGCGTGTCGCTCGTCGAATTCGGCGGCCGACACTGGCACACCGGGTCGTGGTTCGTGCTACAGCGCTGGCGCAGGCTGCCGTGATCGCGGCCGCCCACGAAACGCGCGCAAATTCAATGGTCTGAATGATGGGGGGGTACCGTTCAGCCCACGTACCCGTCGTTGATGCGGTCGTCGTAGGTGCCGAACTTGGTGAGGCGCCCATCGAAGTACAAGTTGACCGCGCCGACCGCGCCCGCGCGGTGCTTGGCGACGATGAGCTCGGCGAGGTGCTCATCCTTGGTCGGGTCGTAGTAGTGCTCGCGGTGGATGAACCAGATGATGTCCGCGTCCTGCTCGATGGAGCCTGAGCCGCGCAGGTCGCTCATCTGCGGCTTGCGGCCGGAGCGGTTTTCGACTTCGCGGTTGAGCTGCGACATGGTCAGCACGGTGCAGCGCAGTTCTTTGGCGAGGCCCTTGAGCGACTGAGAACATTCGGCAATCGCGTTTTCCGGGCTTTGCTGCTTGCCGCCAGTGCCGCGCATCAGCTGCAGGTAGTCGACGACCACGAGGTCAATCGGGCCGTTCATCGCCACCAACTTGCAGCGCGCGCGAATGTCGTGCGGGGTCAAGCCCGCGGTGTCGTCGATGTACAGCTCCATTTCGCCAAGCTCGGCGGCGGCTTCGCGCAAGCTGCTCTCGTCTTGGGGGTTGAGTTCGCCTTTGCGCAGGTTGGTCAGTTCGACGCCCGACCGCGCGCTCAGCATGCGCTGGACGAGTTGCTGCTTGCCCATTTCCAGCGAGAACACCACGACGCGGCAGCGCTGATCAGGGGCATGGCGGCGCGGCTGGCGGGCCACGTTGTAGGCCAGGTTCAGGGCAAACGCGCTCTTGCCCATCGCCGGCCGCGCGGCGAGCACGATGAGGTCGGTGGCGTGCAACCCCAGGTGCATGTGGTCAATGTCGCGAAAGCCAGAGCGCGTGCCGAGGATGGCGCCGCCCTGCTGGGCAGCTTCGAGAATGGCATTGAAGACTTCGGTGACGATTCCCGTCACCTTCTCGGGTCCGCCGCGCACCGCCGCGTCCATCGCGGCCCGAAACAGGCGGTCCGCCGTGTCGAGAAACGCGTCCGGATCGAGCCCCTTGCCGTACCCCTCGACCTGCAGCTTGTGGGTCACGTCCAGCAGGTTGCGAATGACCGACAGCTTGGCGACGCGCCGCGCGTAGCCTTCGACCGCCAGCGTGCTGCCAGGAACGAACGCCAGATCGAGCAAATACTGCAGGGTCACGATCTCGCCGTGCCCCAGGCGGCGGGCCTCGGCCTCGACGTTCAACGGGTCGATGATCTCGCCACGGCTCGCCAGGTTGCGCAGCGCCTCAAACACCACGCGGTGGCGGTGATCGTAGAGGTCCTGAGCGCGCATCGCACTTTGCGCCAGCGCCAGTGCGGCGGGGTCGCTGAGCGCGGCCGCGAGGATCGCGCGCTCGGCCGACAGATCGGCGGGCGGCACCACCTCAACGGCCTGGCTTGCGGCAGCGGCCCCCGGACGAGCCCGGGCGAACGACGACGTCGCTGGGGCTGCGCGTACGGGCGCAGGGCTCAGGCGCTCCGGCCCGAGACCCACCGCGCGCGGATGGGCTTGGGCTTGTGCCGCGCCGGGCCCGACAAAATCGTGAAAGTCAATGTGCACGGCAGCGTCGTCCGGCTCGGGCGGTGTCGGCTCAGGCGGTTCGTCATCGTCAAAGAATCCGCGGTCATCGGCATCGCTGGCCGCCGCGTGCGCGACCGGACGGCCGTGGTCACTTGGGGTAGGGCCAATTGTTGCGCCGGAATCTTCCGCGTCGTCGTCGTAATTATCCATGTGAAATCCAGTGATTCAGAGCAGCGGCAGCGCTTGGTCTTGCAAAGCAGCGGGCATGTTGTCAGTCTAGCATGTATGGATGGGCGGCGAAAGCCCGCGCCCGCCGCTTGCCCCTTGGAAATCAAAGGGTTGGCTAACTGCCGGCCTACCCCCGTTGGCGCTCCGACCCCTCACCGGACGCGCCGCGGGAACTCGACAGCCTGACCACCGCGCGCGCCCCCAAACCCGGGAGCGCTGCCGCTCGCACCCGCCACCTGGCGAGGAATGCCATGCACCAGATCGGTGACATCGTTGATGGATACTGCCCGCGCTGCCGGCTGAACACCTATCAGATCGTGTCGGCCACCGATGGCCGCGAGGTGTTCTCGGCCACCTGTCGCACCTGCCGCAACACGTTCCAGTGGCGGCCAGAGCTGAGCATGGATGAGCTGCGCGAAAACCAGGTCAAGAAGCTCAAGACCTTGGTGCGCAAGCGCCTCAAGGACCAGTCGGCACCTTCGATCATCACCTTTGCCTCGCGCAAAGCCAAAGAGGGCGCCGAGGGTGGCGATCTGGCCATGCCGCTGCGGGCATTTCGCGAAATGATGGGGCGCGACCCGGACCCCGCACCGCCCATCGTCGGACCGCAGGCGCTGATGCAGGCCGCCCGCGCAGAGCAGGAAAAGGCCGTTGCTGATGCGGCCGCGGTCGGCCTGGTCCCGGTATCGCAAGGGGATTCGCCAGGGGCACGCTGGCAGCGCTTGACCGAGCGGCTGAGCGCGCGAGACGGTCGGCCCTACAACGCCACCCGCAAATACAAGCCCGGCGACGTGCTGCTGCACAAAAGCCACGGCCTGGGCATCGTCGAATCGATCGTGCACGAGACAGCGGCGATGGTGCTTTTCCGCGACACCCAGACGGTGCTGGAAATGGGCGCGCCGGTGCGGCCGCTCGACCGTTGAATTCGCGGAAACGTCAGGCTTGAAGAACGCAGCCGGCTACCCCTGCAACGGCACCACCCCAACGCGGACCGCAAACCGTACCAGCGCCGGTACGTCGCGCATGCCGAGCTTGGCCCCCAAGTTGGCGCGGTGGGCCTCGACAGTTTTTTGCGCGATGGCAAGGCGTTCGGCGATTTCGACGCTGGTCAGGCCAAGGGCAACCAATTCGAGCACCTGCCGTTCGCGGGGTGAGAGGCTGGCCAACCGCTCACCGTCGGTGGTCGGCGCCTGGCGCGCCGCCGGTAGCAGGCTGGCGGCCGCCGACGGGCTGAAAAAGGCCTGCCCGGAAGCGACCGCGGCAATCGCCGCAACCAGGTCGCCGAGCCCGGATCCTTTGACCAGATAGCCGCGCGCACCTGCTGCAACGGCCGGCCGAACGTATTCCTCGCTGTCGTGCATCGACAGAACCAGCACACGCGCAAGCGGGGCGACTTCGGCAAGCTTGGGCAAAATGGTCGTGCCCGGGCGATCGGGCAGGTTGAGGTCAAGCAGCACGACGTCCGGTTGCAGTTCCTGAGCCGCGACGACGGCAGCGTCTGCGGTGCCCGCCTCGCCAGCCACCACCACCCCGGGCGTTGTGGCCAGCAGTGCCACCAGACCCTGCCGGACGATGGTGTGGTCATCGACGACCAGGACACGAATGACCGTGAACTGAGCTTGGGCAGGTGGCTGGCTCATGCGCAATCGACCCCGCTAGCATCGTTTGTCTGCGTACACGGCAATTCGGCGCGGACCGTGCAGCCCGCCGCATCAGCCTGAATGGAAAGGTGTCCACCGAGCAACTCGGCGCGGTCGCGCATGCTGCGCAAGCCCTGACCGGACGACGGCAGGCTTGGGTCAAAACCGCAGCCGTCGTCTTGGACTTGGACCCACAGCGTGGGGGCGCCGCTGGTCGCCTTGGGCGCAGCCATCCCCGCAGAAACAACGATATGGGTCGCCGCGGCATGGCGCACAGCATTGGTCAGCGCCTCCTGACCGATGCGGTAGGCCGCCGTCTCGGCCGCGGAATCCGCGCGGGGCATCTGCTCGGTCTGGCACACGATGGCCGGACCCAGTGGCGAATGGAGCGCGGCGCACACCTGCTGCAAGGCAACCGCGAGGCCCTGGTCGGCGAGCAACGGCGGTGCCAGCCGGCGCACCGCCAGTCGCGTTTGCTCAATGGCACCATCGACGGCCGTCAGCAGCCTTTGCGTCGTCTGGCCCCGCGGCGACTGTGCCGTTTCCGTACTGGCCAGCACCTGAATCTGCAGGCGCACGCCCGTCAAGACCTGGCCAATCTCGTCGTGCAACTCGCGGGCAATGGCGCGGCGCTCGGATTCCTGCATCTGCAACGCCTGGCCCGCCAGTTCGCGCACATGCTGTTCGTGGCCCCGCACTTCGGCCAGCGCCTGCACCAGCCGCGCGGAACGGTCGACGACGCGCGCCTCCAGTTCATCCAGCAGACGCGAAAGCTCGGTTCGGCTCTGCTGGAGCGCCGTGACCAGGCTGGCGATCTCCGCTTCTGACCGCCGGACAGCACGCAGCGGCAGCCACAGGATGAGCGACGCGAGCGCGACGCCCAGACCGCCAAAACCACCGGCCATTGCGCCGACGCGCCGCCATACCGGGCGAAGGTCCATCGCTGCCCACACCGTCGCGCTGGCCGGAGCGATGGCAGGCGCGGAGACCCAGGTCGCCCACGGCGTCTGTGGCACCTCGGCCGCCGGTGCCGGAAAGGCCAGCGCCTGGCCGCGGTCGTCGACGACGGCCACCGCAAGACCGGAGCCATCCGCGCGCAATCGCTCGATCTGGTCAGCGAGCTTCTGACCGTCGTAGCGCCACAGCCGCGGCTGGGCGGTCGCCTCACGCTGTAGCAGCGCAGCCACCTGAGTTGCCAGGTGGCGGCCGGCATGGCGGGTCTCATCCAGGCCGTGCGCCAACCAGCTGATCGGGACCACTGCGCCCACCAGCAAAAGCGCCATGACCGCAATCGGACGCAAGTGGGCCGCCAAGGTCTGGGAAGGCTGGCTGGCGGGACCCTGTTGCACGGCTTGCCTTTGGTCTGGTGCGGGCAGTGGGTGCTGACGCCGTCAGCGGGCAGACTGTACCGGCGCCGCACCGAGTTGCGCGAACGCGGCGACGCCCGGCGCGGAGCCCAAACAGTCCAGCAGCGGACGCAGCCGCTGCGCCGCATTGGCGTGGTACACCAGCGTATGCGGTTTGACAAACGGCCACGCCTGGGTCGCAACGGCGGCGGCGTTCGGTGCTGCGTCGCCCCAAGACAGCAGACGCAACGGCAGGCCATCCGCGCGCACCGCAGTGGCGTCAACGACGCCCACGGCGTCGCCAGCGCCAAGCAGGGCCGCGTGCATGGTGCGGTCGTGGAAAAACACCTGGCTGGCCGGGTTGCGACGGGCCTGCGCTTCCAGCGCTGCGAAATCACCGTTGTTGGCGCTGAGCACGCGGTGTCCAGAGTCGCCCGGTTCGCGCAGCAGCCACGCCATTGGCGCCCCGTCGGGCCAACTTGGCTTGTCCGCGCGCAAGGCCGCCAACAGCGCACGCCCGTCGAAGCGTTGGCCCTCCGCACGCCGGGTCGCAAAGGTGACCGGCGCTTGCGCGTAGGTCACTTTCAACTCAGTAGGTTGCAGGTCCACGGCCTGCAAGGTCCGCGTG
>CAXRHS010001021.1:0-6875 GCA_964230235.1 Myxococcota bacterium | reverse complement strand
CAGGCGTCGCCCAGCTTGTCGCCGTCGCTGTCCTTTTGGTCCACGTTCTTGACCTCTGGGCAGTTGTCGACCGGGTCCGCAAGGCCGTCGTTGTCGTCGTCGCCGTCACAGGCGTTGCCTTGCTTGTCTCCGTCGCTGTCCTTTTGGTCCGCATTGGCCGCAAGCGCGCAGTTGTCGTTGCCGTCCAGCACCCCGTCGTTGTCGTCGTCGGGGTCGCAGACATCGCCCTGCGCATCTTTGTCGTGGTTGGCCTGGTCTTTGTTGGCCTGCAGCGCGCAGTTGTCGGCAGCATCGGCCACCGTGTCGTGGTCGTCGTCCGGGTCACACGCATCGCCCAGCTTGTCGCCGTCGGTATCGATTTGTGCCTGATTGGCCACGGTCGGGCAGTTGTCGATCGCCTCCGGCACGCCGTCGCCATCGTCGTCGCCGTCGCAGACATCGCCCTGCTTGTCGCCGTCGTTGTCCTTCTGGTCTTTGTTGGCAGCGAGCGCGCAGTTGTCGCCGGCATCGGCGACGCTGTCGTTGTCGTCGTCGGGATCGCAGGCGTCGCCAAGGCCATCGCCGTCGCTATCGGTCTGGCCCTTGTCCGCGACCTTGGGGCACAGGTCGGCGTCGTCGGCCACGCCGTCGTTGTCGTCGTCGCTGTCGCACAAGTCCCCGGCGCCATCTTTGTCGTTGTCGGCCTGATTGGCGTTGGCCAGGTTGGCGCAGTTGTCGGCGGCGTCGGGCACCTTGTCGCCATCGTCGTCGGCGTCGCAGGCGTCACCGAGGCCATCGGCGTCCAAGTCGGTCTGCGCCGGGTTGGCCTGCGTCGCGCAGTTGTCGGCCGCGTCGGCCACGCCGTCGTTGTCATCGTCCGGGTCGCTGCAGTCGGCCTGCTTGTCGCCGTCGCTGTCGGCAAACCCCTCGTCGGCCACGCCGTTGCAGTTGTCGTCCTTGCCATCGCAGACGGTCTCTTTGATCGGACAAGCAGGCCCCGCATCGCCTGAGCCAACGCTGTCGCCACCCGAGCTCGAACTGTCCCCGGCCGCCGTGCTGTCGCCGCCGGTGGCCGAACCATCGCCGGTTGCGTTGGCATCGTCGCCCGGACCAGCAGCGTCCGTGCCCGCCGCACTGTCGTCGCCAGCTGACCCGTCCGCAACTGCATCCGCTTCTGGCGCTGTAGAATCTGCCCCCGCGCCGCCGCCAGCATCTTGGCCATCCGCGGCCGCGTTCGCGTCGCCGCTGTCTGCGCCATCCTCGCCAGACGTTGCTTCACTTGCACTGCCGTCGGCCGGCTCGACTGTGGCGTCCGGCTCGATTGTGGTGTCTGGCTCGATTGTGGCGTCCGGGTCGACCACGGCAGCATCGTCCGTCGCGCCGCTGTCGTCGCCGTCGGCGGTTGTGGCATCGCCTGGTTCTGCGTCACTGGCGGTCGCAGCATCGGCACTGTCGACGGGTTCGCTGTCGGCGGAATCGGCGTCGCCCAGACCGAACAACAGGTCCGGATCGCCCGCCGCATCCGCCCCGCTCGTCCCCAAGTCGGCACCCGCCGCATCCTGGGTCGCAAAAGTCAGATCCGGGGTGCTGCTGCCGTCTGCAGTGCCAACGCTGGCATCCTGGGTCGCGGAGGCGGTGGATTTTTTCGGTCCCGTTTCGGCAACGTCATCGCTGCACGCCACCAGACCCGTCAACGCACCCAGTGCGGCCAACCAACTGCGCACCGTTCGCGCCGTTGGCGACTGTCGGATTGGCCCGCCAGAAAGGGCCGCAATCGTGGGTGGCTCGTCTCGGACAACCATGATGACCTGAAGCGGCGCGGTAGGCCGGAGCCATGACATAACGGACCCGAGGCCCGCCGCTGCAAAACTGCGGTTGCCGCATGTGACATTGTGGGGCGCCGCGACCACCAAACCGCCGCAAACGAGGTCGGCAACGGCAACCCGCACCGCCGGCAACCCGATGAAAATGTGTGTGGATTCCGTCACGTCCGGGCAGGTGGCAGCCGCCCTCGTTGTCGCTTCGGTGCGCACTGCCCAAAATGCGCAAATCTTGCGCCTTCGGTCGCGGCCGAACACAAAGCGATGAAATTACATGACTTCTGTCTGAGGTGGACCCGCGGCCAACGCTTTGCTCGACCATGACATCCGGATCAGGCGCAGTGCCGCGCGGGGCGGGTGTGCGCGCCCCACTGCGCCTTGCAGCGGGCCAGCGATCCGTTAGGCTCTGTGCTGCGGCCGCCTTTCGCGGCTGTGTACGCGCGAGTCCATGTCAAACCTGCACCCAATCGGCCGTCCGCCCAACCTGTCGAATCCACTGAGCGCGCACTACGAACGCATGCCCAGTGACCACTTCGGTCGACCCGTCCACTTGTGGACTTTCGGCCACGCCGGCTGGCCGCTCATCGCCTTTCCGACCGCGGGCGGCTACGCGCACGAATGGCAGCACCACGGCGTCGTCGAGGCGCTCGGCGACCTAATCGCCACGGGCAAGGTGCGGTTGTATTGCCCCGAAACCAACGTCAGCGAAACCTGGACCAGCGACAACTGGGATGTCGGCCACCGCATGCGCCGTCACGATGCCTACGAGCGGTTCGTGGTGCACGAACTGGTGCCGCGCATCCGCAAAGAGACCGGCCGGCGCGATCTGGTGGCGATGGGCGCAAGCGTCGGCGCCATGTACGCCGTCAACTTTGCCCTCAAGTATCCGGAGCTTTTCTGTCAGGCTGTCGGATTTTCTGGCCGCTACAATGGTCGGTTCTTTACCGACGGGTATGCCGACGACGGCGTGTACTTCAGCGATCCCCTTGCCTATGCGTGGAACCTGGCCGGCGAGCCGCTCGACCGCATCCGCGCCAGCACCCACGTGACGCTGGTGTGCGGCCGCGGCAACTTCGAGCAGACCTGCCTGGCTGAGACCGAGAAGCTGGCCAAAGCCTTGTCGTCAAAGGGTATTCCGTTGTGGCGCGACATCTGGGGTAGCGACGTTTCCCACGAATGGCATTGGTGGCGTCGCCAGATCCGAATGCACGTTGCCCGACGGTCGCGCTAGTCCCGCGATGTCAGCGTACGGCGCCGCGCACGAGCAACTGGATCTCGTCAGAGGCTATACAGCATCGCCTTGAGTTGGGATCAGAACCTCGGATAAGGGCCTGTAAAATAATAACTCAGTCGACCTCGACAGGAGGCGGAGCGGCGAGTCGACTTGCAAAGTCGCGAGCTTGCGACCCACTGAGCAAGCAATGGGCCCACGTAGAAAATCGTTTAGATTTTTTACGGGCCCTAACCGCGGACCGACGAGTCGGCTTGCAAAGCCGCGAGTTTGCGACCCACCGAGCAAGCAAGAATGGCAATCGCAGATGACCCCGGGTCATCGCGATCCGGTCTAGTGGGCGTCCAAGCGGTCGCGCGCTTCCGCGATCGACCCATCCGCCGCAACGTCCGTCACCAGCGCCCCAACGCCAGGATGGTCGCACGGTCCAAGGCCGGCGCGCACCAGTTGTTTGCCTAGCACCGCCGGCCGCAAGCGCTCGGTGTGCGCCAGCCACGCTTGCCCGACGTCCTCGGGCACCGCCAGATCGCTCAACACCTGGCGCAGCAAGTGCGTGCGCCGCGCGAAATGCCCGCCGGTAATGGGGTGGCGCGCATGGGCCGCACCGATTGGCCGGCCTTCATAGGCCACGTCGGCGCCGAGCATTTGCGCAGCGAACTGCAGTTCCAGTTCAGTCAGGCGCTTGGGGTCTATGCCGGCGAAGTGAAAGCCGATCATCGGATCGCGGCACAAGCGCGCGACGAACTCCGCCACGATCGGGCGCAGGCCATCCAAACCGCCTACGCGCTCCAGCATCGCGGTGCGACGGACTAGGCGAACTTGCGGCGCATTGCCACCGCGAGGCCGACCGCGAACAAGGCGATGACCCAGCCGGCGCCGGCCGGCCGCGAGCTGGTCGCACAGAAGCCGCCGCTGCTCCCTGAAGTGCTGCTGCCGCCACCACCGCTGCCGGTCGTGTTTGGCTTGGCTGCGTCGGCCGCCCCGTCGGCCGCTGCGTCGGTCACCGTGGTGCCGGCGGTGCCGGCGTCGCCCGCCGTCGCGGTATCCGCCGTGCCGCCGCTGGTCTTGCAGGCCTTTTTGCCGGTGGCCGAATCGGTAAAGCAGATGCCGCCACCCGCGCAGGTGCCGGCGCAGGTGCCGCCGCAGCCGTCGTCGTCGCCACAGTTCTTGCCGGTGCACTGGGCTTTGCAGGTGCTCGCGTCGGCGGTGCCGCCGGTGTCGCCCGTGCTGGCAGACTTGCAGTAGGTGTCCTTGTCGGCGCAGCAGTCATTGTTGTCCTTGCAAGCGTCGTCGCAGTAGCACTTGGCGGGGCTGCCGTCGGGGTTCTTGCCCTGGGCGTCTGCATCGCAAGTGCTGCCCTTGCAACTGCCGCCTGCGCTCGTGCACGTCTTGGGGTCAAAACCCTTGCAGCAGTTACCTGAATTGGCGCATTTGGGGTCGCAGGAGCAAATCGCATTCTTGCCGGACGCTGTCTTGCCGGGGCCGGTGCACTGGCCCTTGGCGCAGGTACCGTCGACGAGCTCGCCGCACAGCGCCTTGTAGTCGGGACAGCAATCGTCGTACTTGGGGTCGGCGCACAGCATGTCGCAGTTGCACTTGCCGGCCGATTTTTCGCCGAAGAACTTGCCGCATGAGTTCGCGCAGGTCGTGACGCCAGGGGTGCCGGTTACCGTGTCTGCCGTCGTCGTCTCGGCCTGGATGGTCTCGGTCTGCGACACGCTGTCGACCGTGCTGATCGCGTCGCTGCCGGTGGCGTCGCCTGCGGCATCGACCGTGGTCGCGGTCGTGTCGCTGGACGTCGAGGCGGCATCGGTGCTGCCTGCATCAAGGTCTTCCGCGAATGCTGCGACAGGCGAGGAGGCGAGGCCTGCAACGAGAAGCGCGGCCACAAGGCGTGCGGAAAGCTGGGACATGGTGCAAGGCTCCTGCGCCGAAACCGGCGCTGGCGTGGGGGAAGGGCAAGGGCAGGTTGGACGGGTCGGCGCGGCGAGGGCCGCGGGCAAGGGCGCGCACCATAGTCGAAAAGGCGGCGCACACGCAATACGCAGCCGTGGAGCGTGACAGCCAGCGTCGCATCTGGCCGGCGGTGCGGACAGGCCAATCCGCGCGGCGCGGCACAGCGAAGCAAGTCGCTGTGCCATGTCGCGATCCTGCCACCGCGCACGCAGGCACCGCGCACCGCACAAAATCACATGGACCGTCGGCTGCTCCTCTGGGTCTGTGTCAGGATCGGTCGATCGACAAGACCGCGGAGCGGAGCGGCGAGTCGACTGCAAAGTCGCGGGCTTGCGACCCATCAAGCAAGCAGCGGGCCAACGTAGAAAATCGAATAGATTTTGTACGGGCCGTCACCAGGCAACGGGCGCTCGTGGCGCGTCGAGCAAGTTCTCCGCAACCCCTAGCGAAAGCGCTGGACCCACACCCCGTCGCTGGTGGCATCGCCCGCCCACACCACGACGTAGGTGTCGGCTTGGGGTATGTAGGCAATCGCGGCTTCCAGAGGGTATTTCGCCGCGCTGTTCGCCAGTTCCACCGGCAGGCCGAGCGTGGCACCCGGGTCTCCGGCGCTGGTGATGGCCACTTTGCGCGCGCGCAGCTGCGGCTGGTCGGGTCCCTGGCCGTACAGGCGTTCAATCACGGCGATTTGCCCAGGCTTGCCCGCAGCGGAAGCGATCTTGGCGATCCCGGTTGCCAGGCTGACGTCCGCGGGGCCCAGAACGGTGGCGTTGAGGCCTATGCGCCGCAGCTTCAAGTCGGCCGCCGGGGCAAAGAACATCGCGGCAAAGCTCGGCGGGTTGGCGACCGCCAGCATCTGCGGCGCGGGCGGATTGGCCGTCGGCGTGCCCAGGTCCTGCTCAGGGCCATTGGAAGCCAGGGTGTTGGAATACAAGCGGTAGCGCGTGCCTTTGCCGGTCTGCCGCCACACCACCGCCACGTTGGCGTCCAGGCTGGCGACTGCCGGGTTGGTGGCCGGCGCCGGGGCCAGGGTCACCAGCTTTTCGGGCGCGCTGAGGTCGTTGCCATCCAGGATCGCCGCCCGCACGCCCGCACCGCCGGCAATGCCCCACACGGCCAGCCACCGCGAGCTTGGCAACCCGACCAGCTGCGGCCGGCACTCGCCCCAGCAGTCCTCGGCCTGCACCGCCAGTACTTCGCCGCTGGGATTGTAGGCCTCGTCGAGCAGCTGCGCGCTGATTTGGTACGGGGCGGCCGAGCCTTTGGCGGCCTTGCCTTCCCACACCACCAGCGTTTTGCCCTCGGAACTGGCGATGGCAGCCGTGCCAAAGAACTCGCCCTTGGGCTTCGGCACCATGGTGCCCTTGCCGTCATCGACCAGCACGGCGGCGACGGCCTTGGCAACAAGCGGCGCCAGCGGCGTGACCTGGCCGCTTTGCGCCTCGACCGCTGCGCGTGCCAAGTCCGCGGTCGTGACATCGTGGATCGAGCGCCAGTGCACGATCGCCTGGCCGCCCGGCGCCGCAGATACCGTCACCCGGCTGTGGTGGTCGCCGGTCGCCGTCGGCTTTTGGGTGGTCGAGGTGGCGATCTGCAGGCCGTCGTCGAGCAGATCGATGCCAAATGTGCCGTTGCGCTCGACGGCAAACGTGCCGGCGACTGGCACCAGGCTGGCCGAAGTTCCCAAAAACGTGCCTTTGAACCAGCCCTTGTCGGTCTGGTCGATCCAGATGCGGCCCTGCGGGATCTTGAGCTGGGTGCCGCCCAGGTCCGGGACCACCGCCAGCAGCTGGAGCACGCCGATTTGCGGGGCCTTTTCCAGGTCAAAGCTGTCGCCTGCGATCGCCACGGCTGGAAAGCGGATGGTCAGAGTCAGGCCGCCGGCGCCG
>CAXRHS010001020.1:0-4989 GCA_964230235.1 Myxococcota bacterium | reverse complement strand
GTGGTGCGCCGCGCCGTTTCCAAGGGCCTGCGGGTGACGGACCTGGCCTTCGACTATCAGCAGGAACGCGGCGAGTTCTTGATCCTTTTGCCCATGACCCCCGCGGAGCACTGCCAGGCGGTCGCCGACCGCATCCGCGAGCTGATGCGCGCCAACCTGGCCGAAATTGGCCACGCTGCGCGGGTGTCGGTCACGTTCGAGACGCTGTACGTGCCGACCGCCGATGACGTCAAACCCTGGCACCGGCCGGTCTTGCGGCGCGTCGCCCCGAACTGACCTGCGGTTGCGATGCCCACTGCGCAGCGGCCGTGGAGTCCCCTGGGCTTTGCCTGTGTCGGGCTGCTGCTCGACTGCACGATCGCGGTGGGCGCGACCTGGCCCAAGTGGCACGGCCATCCCAAGCTGACCGTTCTGCTCGGCGACGCCTTTGAGGCCGAACCGCTGTTGGCCCACCTCATCGTCACCGGCCTGCTGTTTGCGGTGTGGTGGCGGCCCGAATTCGGCTTTGCGCGCACGCCCGCTACGCCGATGGCCTTGCTTTTGCAGCTGTTTGGCGGGCCGCTCGGCGGCCTTGCCGCGGTGCTGGTAACCGCGCTGGTGCTGGTGCTGCCAAGCTCGTTTGGGGCCCAAGGCGATCCGCTCGCCGCTGCCAAGGGCGACGCGCCAGAACCGGAGCCCGAGCCTTCGCGCGTGCTCGCCCAGCCCAAGCGACTGGAGCCAGGTGCGCAGCAGTCGTTCTGTGACGTGTTCCGCCATGGCACGCTGGCGCAGCGGCGCACGGCCGTGTCGCTCATCGGCTCCAACTTTACGCCGCAGCTGACCGAGGCACTGCGGATGGCGCTGACCGACGAACACAACTCGATTCGCGTCCAGGCCGGCATGGTGCTGATGCAGCTTGAGGACGAGTTCGATCGGCGGCAAGTGCAGTTGGAACAGGGCGGCGACGCGGGTGCCGGGCTACAGGGCTTTTGGGCCGACGACACCCAGCTCGAACTGGCCCGCTTCTACGACATGCAGGCTTGGTGTGGCCTTTTCGACGCCAGCCGGACCCGATTGGCGCAAATCAACGCCCTGCGCGCCTACCGCGCCTACCTGGCCAACCATCCCGACGACCTGGAGGCGGTGTCGGCCGTGGGCCGTTTGCTGGTGCGCGCCGACCAGGCGCAACTGGCGGCGGATTGGCTCGGCGAACAAGTGGCGCACGGCCGCAACACGGTTTCGATTCTGGTGTGGTACGTCGAAGCGCTGTACCTGTGCGGTCGATTTGACCTGGTTCGGCAAACGATGGATCGCGAAGGCGCGCGCCTGATGGCTCAGCTGCCGGCCGATGCCAAGATCCACGGGGTCTTACAGCTTTGGCACGACGGACCGTCGCCCAGACATCCGCCGCCGCCGCTCGATGAGGCGCATCCGGAGGCCGTGCATGGCTGAACCAGCGCCACAGCCCATCGAGGCCGACGTCTGCCTGGTCATCGAGGGCGCCTACCCCTACGTCACAGGCGGGGTGTCATCGTGGTGCCAGGATCTCATCCTGTCGCAATGTCATCTGACCTTTCACCTGGTCGTCATCGTCGCGCCAGGCGCGGAACTCAAGGTCCGCTACAAGCTGCCGCCCAACGTTTCGGGCATCACCAACATCTATGCGGCCTACCTGCCGCCCGGCGCGCGTTCTGTGCGCGGTGAAAAAAAGCTCCTTGATGCGTTACACGGTCCGGTGTCGCGGGTGATGGCCCGGGGCGATTCCAAGGACCTGTTTGAAATCATCCGGCTTTTGCAGCCGCACCGCGACAAGATCGGCAGGCACCTTTTGCTCGATTCCCCGGAAGCCTGGCGGTCGTTCTGCGGCGTGTACGACGCCATGTGCCAGGGCGCGTCGTTCATCAACGCGTTTTGGGGCTTTCGTACTTTGCTGGGCGGTCTGTACGGCACCATCTTGAGCGAGCTGCCGCCCGCGCGCATCTACCATTGCATTTCGACCGGCTACGCCGGCCTTTTCGCGGCCCGCGCTGCGTTCGAAACCGGCAGACCGGCACTGGTGACCGAGCACGGGGTCTACACCAACGAGCGGCGCTTGGAGATCTTGGCCGCCCCATGGCTGGCCGTCGACGACTCGACCGCGTTGGCTGTCGACGGTGAAACCAACAAGATCAAAGAGATGTGGATCAACACCTTCGTTTCGTACAGCCGCGGCTGCTATCAGGCGTGCAGGTACGTGATTTCGCTCTACGAAGGCAACTACGCGCTGCAAATGGAAGACGGCGCTTCGCCCGACCGCTTGTGCATCATCCCCAACGGCATCGATGTCGAAAAATACAGCCGGATCGTGCCCGGCGAGCGGCCCGAAATCGACGGCAAGCCGCAACTGGCGATTGGGCTCGTCGGCCGCGTGGTGCCGATCAAGGACATCAAGACGTTCGTGCGCGCGTGTGCGTTGCTGGTCAAGAAAGTGCCGAACGTCGTGTGCTACATCCTGGGGCCGATGGACGAAGATCCCGAGTACGCGCACGCCTGCAAGGCGCTGGCCGCGCAACTGGGCCTGGGCGAGCGGCTGGTCTTCGCCGGCATGGTCAACCTCGTGCAATGGTACGGCAAGATCGACGTGATGGTCCTGACCAGCATCAGTGAGGCGCAGCCGCTGGTCATCCTGGAAGCGGGTGCCGCCGGCGTGCCCAGCGTGGCGACCGATGTCGGTGCCTGTCGCGAGATCATTCAAGGCCGCAGCGACGAGTCGCCGCCGCTCGGCATGGGCGGTCGCGTGGCCCAGATCGGCAACCCGGGCGCGATTGCCGATGGCATCGCCGAGCTGCTTTTGCACGCCGACGTCCGCAAGGCGTGCGGCGAGGCCATGCGCAAGCGCGTCATCCAGTACTACGACATCGTGGCGCTGCGCCTGCGCTACGCCCAGCTGTACGACGAGCTGCTGGCGCTGTCGGAACCCGAGTACCTTCCCCAAGACGAAAACCTTGAATTTGCCGGTACTTGAATGATTCCCCCCTTTGTTCGTGGACCGATGCCCCCTTTGTTCAGATCGTTGAAATCGCTTCGCAATCGCGCGCGGAGGTGCCATGGCCGGCATAGGTTTCGCCCTGCGCGACCTGATGCGCAAAGACGGCTTGTGGTCGCTGATTGAGAGCCAGTTGCACGGCGTCGTCGCGGTGGCCGGGCCATGGTTCTTTACCATTGTGGCGATGGCCCTGCCGTCGCTTTTGCTCGATCCGCGCACCGGCGAGGCGTCGACCGCCGAGTTCGTCACGCTGCTGCTCTACGTCTTTTCGGTGTCCTTGACATTGTCGAGCCCGATTGCGATTGCGCTGACCCGGCACGTCAGCGATTGCATGTACCAGAAGCGCGAAGACGAGATTGCGCCGAGCTTTGTCGCCGCGCTCGCCGTGGGCCTGGCGACCGTGCTGCCGGTGGCGTGGGCGGCGTCGGCCTGGTTGGATCTGCCGACCGAGTGGGTGCCGCACGCGTTGACCGCCTATGCGCTGGTGACGACCAACTGGATCGCGGCGCCGATGCTGTCGACGGTGCGGCAATTTCGGATGCTGACCGCGGCGTTTGGCCTGGGGACGCTGGTGTTCTACGGCATGATTGCCGGCAACCGCCACCAGACCGCCGGGCAGCTGCTGGTCGGGTTCAATGTCGGCATGGCGGCGACCAACGCGATGGTGTGCGCCCTGATCCTGCACAAATTCGCGGGGCCGGCGGGCCCGGTGCGCGGCCTTTTCCACAGTGCGGTCAAATACTGGGAGCTGTCGCTGAGCGGCCTGCTGTATGGCGTCGGCATCTGGGTCGACAAGTGGCTGATGTGGACGGCGCCCGAGCACTCGACCGTGCGCGGCGGTTTGATCTCGTACCCGACCTACGACACCGCGGTTTTCGTGGCCTACGTGACGACCGTGCCGGCGCTCGCGCTTTTCATCGTCAAGGCCGAGACGACCCTGGCCGAAAGCTGCGAGGCCTTGTACCGCACCATCCAGAACCACGGCGACCACCAGCGGCTGCTGGCGGCGCGCGGCCGCATCTTGCAGGCCTTTGTCGGCTCGGCGCGCGACGTCGGCCTCGTGCAGTTGTGCGTAACGATTCTGGTGCTGCTTTGGCCGACCGTGGTCCTCGGCGCGGTCGGCGTGCCGCAGTCGGCGGTGTTCTTGTTGCGGTTCTGTGCGATGGGCGCGGCGTTCCAATCGGGGGTGCTGATGCTGACCATCGTGCTGCACTACTTCGATTCGCGGCGGTCGGTGTTGCACATCAACCTGTTGTTTTTGCTGACCAACACGGTGTTTTCATGGCTGTCGGTGCGCATGGGCGAGCCGTGGTACGGCACCGGCTACTTTGTGGCGTGCGTGGTGACCTTTGCGTTTGCGTATTGGGCGGTGCAGCGGACCTTTCGCGACATGCTGTTCCTGGCCTTCGTGCGGCAGAACGCGGCGGTTATCGAGGCCAAGGTGTTGCCGCCGCTGGTGACGCAGGTGTTCACCCCGACGCTCAAGCCCGGGCCGCTGGATCAGCCGGCGGCGCCGGGCTGAACCGGTCACGATTCGGTCACATCGGCGCTGCAGGCGCTGGGCCGCGCAGGCGGCGTTGGGCGACAATGGCCGTGCGCGCCTTGTGCGCCGTCAGGCCGCCATGACTTCACACCCGCCACTGCACGCGCGCACCATCATCGAGCCCTTTCGCATCAAGGCCGTCGAGGCGTTGCCGCACATCACCGCCGAACGCCGCCACTTTGCGCTGTCGGCCGCCAAGTGGAACCCGTTTCTGCTGCGCTCCGAAGACATCTTGATCGACCTGCTGACCGACTCGGGCACGGGCGCGATGAGCGCGGCGCAATGGGCCGCCATGATGATTGGCGACGAGACTTACGCCGGCAGCAAGTCGTTCTACCGACTGGAGAGCGTCGTGCAGGCGCTCAGCGGCAAGCGCCACGTCATCCCCACCCACCAGGGCAGGGCGGCAGAGCACATCTTGTTCGGCGCGCTGATCCGGCGG
>CAXRHS010001019.1:0-2310 GCA_964230235.1 Myxococcota bacterium | reverse complement strand
ACCGAAAAGTCGGCGCCTTCGCAGATGTTGGCAACCAGGCCGTTGTCGCCAAAGGCATCGGCGACCTGGATGTAGCGCGAACCGTAGCCCGAGTCGCCGCGCTCGCCCGAGCAGATGTAGACCGACTGGTTGCCGGCCGTGTTGCGCAGCACCGAGCGGTAGTAGCTGGCACGGTCCTTGGAAACGGTCCAGTTCGGCATGGGAGTCGCGGGCTTGAGCGAGTCGCCGGTGATGGTGGCAAAGATCACGCGCGCGGGGTCTGACTTGAGTGATTTGAAGCGGTTGACGAAATCCGAAACCGCCGCAAACCGCCAATTGCGCAATTGCCCCTGCGGGTTGTCGTTGAGCAGCGCGCTGACGTTTGCCTCGGCTTCTGCCGAACAGGCCTTGAATTCTGTCGAGTTCTTGTCTGCGATGCCCTCGCAGTCGGCCGGACACTTGCGCTTCTTGGTGACCGGGTCCTTGAATTTCGCGTACTCGCAGTAGCCGACCAACAGGTCGCGGTTGCCGGCCAGCCGGTCGTTGTAGCCCTGGCAAGAGCGCTGCAGTTCCTTTGGAAACAGCTTGAGCAACAGCGCCTTCTGCTCCTCCGTCGCCATCTCGCCCAAGTAGGAGTCCAGTTCGAAGGTGATCGAACAATCGTCGTCGTCTGACACCATCACGATGACCAGGTAGGCGTCCTGCCGCACCAGATCGTTGTACTGGCAGGTGCCGGTCGGCTTGCCGTTCTTGTCGCGCGGACAGTTCGGCCCGTTCGGGTCCAACGCCAGCCACGCGGAGCGCAACCCGCCCTCGAATAGCGCCTCAGGTGCCTGGTTGGCGCCGACGGTGGCGTTGCAACGGAACAGATCGAGCTGGGTGCCCTTGCCTTTGCTGCCGTCGCTCAAGACGACGTCTGCGGCCACACTCTGCTTGAGCACGCCGGGCTGCTTTTCCGGCGGCGGGCAGCCATCGGTCTCCGGGTCGAACATGCAGCCGGCCGGCTGGACGACGGTGTTGCACTTGACCTTGTGCTTGCCGCCGGGCGGCACGTCCGGCTCGAACATGGCATAGCAGTCGCTGTTGGTCTTGCAGCGCAACTGGCAACTGGTGTTGACCGAACAGTTGTCGTTGTTGTTGAAGGTGTTGATCGTCCCGCCAACGTCGGGCGGCGAGTACTTGCAGTACCAGTCGCCGGCCTTGAGCGGCGCGGCGGTCAGGCATTTTTCGCCACCTTGCGGGCACATGCAGGAGTTGGTGTCGAAATTGCTGTACACGAAGCACTTTGGCTTGGCGCAGTCGCCGTCGCCCATGCACGGCTGCTTGGATTTCTCAATGCAGCTGGGCGGCAGCGTGGTCGCCGGCGTGTGCACGAACTGGCCAATCTTCTTGATGGCAGTGTCGTCTGGCACTTGCTGCACCGTCACGACCGCCATCTGCGCATCGATAAAGCTCGGGTCTGTCGGCTTGACCTTGCCGTAATCTTGCAGACTTTTGATGAACTTCTGGAAGCCGTTGGCCAATGCCCGCTGTTCCTGGCACATCGACGACGAGTGGTCGATAACCCACAAGAAGTCGATCTTGACGGCTTTGTCGCGCGCGAGTTGGCGCGTGACGCGAACCTCAAAGCTGTCGAGCAGGCTGTGCACGGGGTAGTCGTTGCAGCCGCCGACGGCCATCGCGGCCAGGGCGACCAGCGCGCAGGCGGTGCGCGGCAACAAAAAGGGGCGGCGGAGGGTGCGGTTCATGGACAAGGCGGGCCTCGCGGCAGAACGGGTGGCCGGCCGGCGCCTGCAGCAGGCGCCCGGGGCAGCCAGGCAACGTACCACGGGCGCGGGAAAATGTCTTGCTCAAGGCGCATTCGCGGCAGGGCGATTGCAAGGTCCAGAACCCCAAGCAACCTCGGTGTTCTTGCAGCTCTCGCTGACACCGTAGCTCTCTCTGTTTCTGTCCCTGTCCCTGGCTCTGTCTCTACTCCTGTCCCTGCTCCTGTCCCTGTCCCTGCCCGCGCCACGCCGCTGACCCTGTAGCGCACCTGCACAGCCGCAAACGGGGCACGCCACCGCGGCCTGCGCACGCCAACTCGCCCGCATCCCCGGGTTCACCGCCGAGCGCCGCCGGCCTGCGCCCTTGCGGGGATGTCGGTGATCCAAAAAGCCGACCCGGCGGGCGGTCGAATCGCGCCCGTACTGCCACAGGTTTGTCTGCCTGGTCATCGCTTGGTCACAAAAACGCCAAAAAACGGCCCAAATTGATCTGGATCAAGTCGCGACCCGCTCCAGGTCAAGGCAGTCGTCGGCAAGCCAGGGCTAGAATCCGCCCTGCCTGCTG
>CAXRHS010001018.1:0-2037 GCA_964230235.1 Myxococcota bacterium | reverse complement strand
CAACGGGACCGTGACCGAGGTCACTGCCGACAAGCCGATGAAAGTGCTGATTAGTCGCCTTGCCAACAGCGACGTGGCGGCCATCGGCAGCAAGCAAGACGCCAGCAAGGCGGTGGGACTGCTGGCCGTGACCGAGATCGCGTGTACGCTCAGCCAGGTTGCCAACATCCACACCCACGGCGACCAGGCCGGACTGCACCCCAAAGCGTACCGGGCCTACAAGCGCACGTTCGTGCACGATCGGGCCGCCTTTATCGGTCGCAAGCTCGCTCGCCTGGATTGGGACACCGAACTGACCAGCGACTACGCCAACGAGAAGCTGAGCGGCAGCGCGCGCTGGGTGCCCGATCTCGGCAAGGCGAAAAGCCCGTTTGGCGTCGCCCTGGTGTCGCGCACGTTCTTGAAGGAGCCCGCAACCGAAGTGGATGGCAACGGCGTCAGTTGGCCGCAGGACTACCAGGTCGAGGCCTATTACGAGCGGTCGGCCGGCAAGGTCATCCACTTGTTCGCGGTGTGGCGGCAGGCCGATTTTGGCATCTCCACCGAGACGACGGCGCTGCAGAACCTGATGCTCGGCGGCTTTGTGGACTGGGACAAAGAAGTGGAAACGGCGTGCAAATCCGGCAAGTACTGACGCCATCGCTGGCCCTGGTCAGCCTTTGGCTGGCCACAGCCTGCGCGACCTCGCCGCGCCAGGTGTGGGGCGATCCGGCTCCGCATGTGCAACCGGCGCTCGCCAAAGTCGATCTCGCTCGCCTGGATCAGGAACTGCTCGCCTGGCTCGGCGATTACCTGCGCACCGACACCACCAACCCGCCCGGCAACGAAACCCGCGGCGCCGAATTGCTGGCCACCGTGCTGGCGCAAAACGGCATCGGCAGCCAGATCTTGGAGTTCGCGCCCGGCCGCGGGTCGCTCATCGCGCGGGTGCGCGGTACCGGCAAGCAGCCGCCGCTATGCCTGCTGTCGCACATTGACGTCGTCACCGCCAATGCGCAGGCGTGGCCAGCCGACCGCGGACCGCTGTCGGGGGCAATCCACCAGGGCGAAATCTGGGGCCGCGGCGCGCTGGACATGAAGTCGATGGGCATCCTTGAGCTGGCGGTCCTGGTCGCCGTCAAGCGCAGCGGCATTGCGCTCGACCGCGATCTGGTGCTGGTGGCCGTCGCCGACGAAGAAGTCGACAACCGCGGCATCAAGCACCTGGTCGCCGAGCACTGGGACAAGATCGGCTGCTCGCACCTTGTCAACGAAGGCGGCATGGGCGTGCGCGGGGCGCTGCGCGCCGATCAGACCGTGTTCGCGATCTCGACTGCCGAAAAAGGGCTGCTGTGGGTCAAGCTGACCGCGCGCGGCAAAAGCGGCCATGGCTCCACGCCCATGCCAGGCCGCGCACCGGACCGCCTGCTCGACGCCCTGGCCAGGCTGCGCGCCAAAGTAGCGCCGGTGTCGTTTCATTCGTCGGTGTACGCCACGCTGGGCGAGGTCGGCGCCCACCTGGGCGGCGTCCAGGGCTACGTGTTGCAGCGCCCCGCGCTCATCGACTGGCTGGCGCTGGACACGTTGCTGGCCGAACCCGGCTCCAAGGCGATGTTGACCAACACCATCGCGGTGACCGGTTTTTTCGGTGCCGAGCAACCCAACGTGGTGCCCGACGCCGTTTCGGCACAGCTGGACTGTCGCCTGCTGCCCGGGGTCGACCCGCGGGCGTTCTTGTACGAGCTGCAAAAGACGGTCGATGACCCAGAGGTGTCGTTCCAGGTGCTGCACGAAGCGCCGGCCTCCGAGAGTCCGAGCGATGACCCGCTTTTCGTGGCGCTTGGTCGTCACGCGGTCGCCGGTCGCAGTGACGCAGTGGCGGGTCCGCTGCTGTCGGTCGGCTTTACCGACTCGCTGTGGGTGCGCCAAAAAGGCGTGCGCGCTTATGGCCTTGTGCCTATCGACGTGTCGCGCGAGATCGCCGGCACCTTTCATGGTGCCAACGAGCGGGTGCCGATTGCAGCCGTTCAGCGCGGTTTTCGGGTGCTGCTGGGCGCG
>CAXRHS010001017.1:0-2643 GCA_964230235.1 Myxococcota bacterium | reverse complement strand
GGCGCTGGCGGAGTTGGCGACGTCCAGGGCAGACGGATCCTGCCGCTAGGAGCCTGTAAAAGAACAAATCAGTCGACACATTTGCGGAGCGGCGAGTCGACTTGCAAAGTCGCGAGCTTGCGACCCACCCAGCAAGCGATGGGCCAACGTAGAAAATCGAGTAGATTTTTTACGGGCCCTAAAATCCGCCTGGATCGGCTTGGCACCTGCTGTTGCCGCAAGTTGCCGAAGCCCCGCGCCCCGCGCACAATGCGCCGAGCGTCGTGGGGCGGCGCCGGAGGGCCGAATGAAGCCGTGGATCGCCGCTGCCACCTTGGCGCTGGCTTTGAACCTGATTGCCGCGCAAGTGCTGGCTTGCGGCGCGTGCGTGACCCGACCCGGCCCGCCGGGCCCCGCCAATCCGGCGTATGTGGCCCAAAAGGCTGAGCGCATCTTCTTTGGCTTCGACCCGTTGACCAAGCGCAGCGTGGCCTGGGTCGAAATCCGCTACACCGGCCAGCCCGAGGACTTTGGCTGGGTGGTGCCGATGCCCAAGAAGCCGACCATCGGCGTCGGCGCGACCTACCTGTTCGACCGCTTGGACCAGGCGACCGCGCCGCGCTTGACCATGAAAGTGGGTGCCACCCGCGAGAATTGCCGGGTGCCGCAGTCGGCCAATTCGGGTGGCGGATTCGGGTGTGTTGGTACCGCTGGCAGCGCGGCTTCGGCGCGCGGCGACTTTGCCGGCCAGGCCACCAATGCCGATGCGTCCGGCGGCGGCAGCAAGGTCGTGGTCGTCGAGCAATCCACCATCGGCCCGTACTCCTACGCGATTTTGGCCAGCACCGACTCGGCCGATCTGGTCAAGTGGCTCAACGACAACAACTACGTCACGCCCAAAGAGGCGACCCCGACCATCGACGCCCACCTCAAGAAAGGCGACGTGTTCGTGGCGCTGAAACTACTGAACAACAAAGGCATCGATGCGATCCGGCCGGTAACGTTCACCATGGACGACGCCGACCCGTGCGTGCCGCTGCGGCTGACCTCGATTGCCGCTGTTGAAGACATGGAAGTCATTGTCTATCTCGCCGGCCCCGGTCGCGGCATGCCCAAGAACCACCTGCACGTGCAGGTCAACCCGTACCGCCTGGCGTGGGAGAACGGCGGCGGCAACTACGGCCAGGTGCTGGCGACGGCGATCGACGAGGCGGCGGGCCGCGCGTTTGCCACCGAGTTTGCCGGGCCGACCAAAGGGCTTGCCGTCGCTGCGCCACCCAGCGACGTGGCGGCCATGAGTCTGCAGTTTGGCAGGCCGGTCGACGCCGTCAGTGCAGCGGGCAAGGCCTACCAGCCTGGCGAAATCGTGCCGCTCAGTCGCTTGGACAGTAGCGCCATCGCCGAGGTGACCACCACCGCGCAGCTGGCGGCAGCACTCAAGAAGTCCAAGTTCTTACAGGCCGATGAGGTCATCGCGACCCTGGACCGCTTCGTGCTTGGCCCGGCCGCGGCCAAGGGCATCGACTGGGCAGAGGTCGAGGCGACCGGTGCCTTCAATCCAGCCGATTTGCCCAACCCGGCCACCAAGATTGACGGCAAGGCGCTGGCAGCAGAACTCGCGCTTTTCGCCGGTGGGCTCAAAGACGCCATGGGCCTCATCGCCGCCCAGCCGACGCTGACCCGCCTGTCGATGCGCATTTCGCCCAAAGAGATGACCCGCGATCCGCTGTTCGCGTTCCACCCCAAGCTGCCCGACGTCCACAGCAACTGGTCGGCGACCCTGACCAACGTCTGCACCAACGGCGACAACACCGACAACGGCGCGCGCCTGCAGATCACTGGCCGCAAGGAGTCGCACATCATCCGCAATGGCCACGCTGGTTTTACGACCTTCCAAACGGTAGCGGCGACCGTCAAGACCGCGTTCGAGCCGCGCTTTGCCAAGATGCCAGCCGCTGCGGTTGTCGAAGTGCTGGACGAGACGCTGCCCGCCGCTTCGCCCGTTGGCGCAGGGCAAATCGAGTTGGTGGACCTTGCGATTGGCCTGGCCGTGCCCGGCGCGCCGACGTTGCCCAAAGACTTCGTGCTCAAGCCCGCCGAAGCGCGGCTGGTGGTGCCGGCTGCGGACCCGAACCTGGACACGGTGACCGCTGCCAATGGCGCGGCTGCCGATCCGGGCGGGTGCAAGTTGGGCCATCACGGTCGCGCGGTGTCCGCGTTCGCGCTGGTGGCCCTGGCGATGCTGGCAGTCGTTGCCGCGCGCAGGCGGGCGTCGTGAAGGCTGGGGTAGCGCTCGCCGCGCTGACTTTGCTGGTGGCGGTGCCTGCCAGCGCCGGCGAACCGCCTCCGTTTGCCGCAGGTGTCAACTTCGCGCGCTTGCCGGCCGCCATGATCGACGCCAAGTTTGAACTGGGCCTGGGCGAGCTGAGCGCCGCGGTGCTTGGCTGCTTTGGCGGCGACCTGCGGCGCGGCGACGACAACCTGGGCTCGACGGCCTACGGTGGCGGCGCGCAGGTGCTGTGGTGGGGCATCGGCGACCGCGCGCGTGGGGCGCATGTCGGCGTCGAAGGCCGGGTCGAGTGGCGAACCGCAAAGCTGGGCAACAGCAACAACAACGTGGTGACCGACGTCGACAGCCGGGCCTGGCACGAGGGCGCTGTGGTG
>CAXRHS010001016.1:0-3939 GCA_964230235.1 Myxococcota bacterium | reverse complement strand
CCGGGCCCGGCCCTCGCCGGGTTGGTCGGTATCGTCGGGGGCGCGCGCGTTGCGCACCGCGCGCAGCCGGCGAAACTCGACCACTGAGGGCACCGCGCGCAGCTTTTCCAGGCGCAACAGGCGGTCCATGAAGGTTGCTGTTGACGGCAAGGGCTCCGCGGAGAGTTCCAATGCTAGCGGAACCAGTTGGGCGCCAAGGTGGTCTTGTAGCTTCGCAAAGCGCGAAGTCAGCAGCTCGGCGCTGGCAATGACCGCATAGTCGGCATGCGCCAACTCGCCGCCCGTGCGCGGAACCTGGCCTTGTAAGTGCGCCAGCGCCATGGCCATCCGGTCGCGGTGGGTCGCGGACACTGCCAGTACCAGGTCAGCCCGCTGCTTAAGTGACGTCACGGCCAGACCCGTACGCCCGTCTGTCGGGCATGCTGGTGAATTGGCAGATCCGGTCCGCCTAATCGGTGGACAACGACGTCGATCTTGCGTTCGCCCAACCCATCGTGCAGGCGCAAGGCCAGCGCAAGCCGCCGCGCAAGGACTTCGTCTGCAGATTTCGGCCCGTTGTCGATAAACAGGTCGATGTCGCCGCCGTGCAGGCTGTCGTCCAAGCGCGACCCAAAAAGGAGCAACGGGGCGTCCGGGCCAAATTCGGCAGCCACTGCGTCCGCGATAAACAGGCGTTCGCTTTCGGTCAGGCGCATGGCAGGCAATGCAGCGGCAAAGCGCGTGCCGCCCGTTTACAGCATGGAGTGGCCAACCCGGTGCGTCAAGGGGCCAGGCTGACCGCTCTGCGAGCAGGGCCGCCAACTGCCACGCGACACGGGCTCCGCGCACGCCCCACCTTGCCCGCCCCGCACCACCGCGTACAATCCGCCCCCCGCGCCACCCCGGCGCCCGGACGCTCTCGCCATGCCCACGCTCATCGACAGCCATGACCCCGTCGCCCGCCGCCACATCGGTCCCGACGCCGCCCAAGAAGCGCAGATGCTCGCCACCTTGGGCTTTGACTCACTGGAGGCGCTGACCGCCGCGGTCGTCCCCGCCAACATCCGCAGCAAGCGGGCGCTCAAGCTGCCCGCCGCCCGCAGCGAGGGCGAAGCGCTGCGCGACCTGGCCGGCTACGCCGCCGAAAACCAGGTGTTCCGCACGCTGCTCGGCATGGGCTACGCCGATACCATCACGCCGCCGGTGCTGCTGCGCAACCTCATCGAGAATCCCGGCTGGTACACGCAGTACACGCCGTACCAGCCCGAGATCAGCCAGGGGCGGCTGCAGTGCATGCTCAACTTTCAGACCATGGTCCGCGATCTAACGGCCTTGGACATTGCCAACGCGTCGCTGTTGGACGAGGCAACTGCGGCGGCCGAAGCGATGGCGCTGTCGTGGGGCCAGCAGAAGGGGGCCCAGAAGCGCAACCTGTTCGTGGTGGACGTCAACTGCCATCCGCAGACGATCGCGGTGGTGCGCACCCGCGCCCTGCCCTTGCATCTGGACGTGCTGGTGACCGACGCCTGGCGTCACGATTTCGTCGCGCAGCCCGCGTTTGGGGTGCTGGTGCAGTACCCGGGCACGGATGGCCAGGTGCGCGATCCGCGGCCGGTCATCGCCGCCGCCCACGCCACGGGTGCGCTGGTGACCATGGCCACCGACCTGCTGGCGCTGGTGTTGCTGACCCCGCCCGGCGAGCTCGGCGCCGACATCGCCATTGGCAATAGCCAGCGTTTTGGCGTTCCACTGGGCTTTGGCGGGCCGCACGCCGCGTTCATGGCCACCAAAGACGCCTACAAGCGGTCGCTGCCGGGCCGGCTGGTCGGCGTTTCGCAAGACGCCAACGGCAAACCGGCGCTGCGGCTGGCGCTGCAGACCCGCGAGCAGCACATCCGCCGCGACAAGGCGACCAGCAACATCTGCACCGCCCAGGTCCTTTTGGCCAATCTCGCCGGCCTGTATGCGTGCTGGCACGGTCCCGACGGATTGCGGCGCATCGCCGGCAAGGTCCATGCGCTGGCGGCGGCGTTGGCGGCGGGGCTGCGCGCCAAGGGCTTTGGCGTCATCAGCGCCGATTTCTTCGACACTATCCGCGTGCAGACCGGCGACCACAGGGCGGCCATCGTGGCGCGGGCCGCGGCGCGCCGCTTCAACCTGCGCGATTTCGGCGATGGTACCCTGGGCGTGGCGCTGGACGAGTGCAGCGATGTGGCCGAAGTGGCGGCGCTATTGTCCGTGTTCACGGGCGGCGACTACGACGGCGACGCAGTGCATGTGCACGCGGCCGGGTCGGAGGGCCTGGCGTGGGGCGAACTTGGCCGCACCAGCGAGTTCCTGACCCACCCCGTCTTCAACAGCCACCACAGCGAGACCGAGATGATGCGGTGGCTGCACCAGCTGCAAGGCCGCGACTTGTCGCTGGTCCACAGCATGATTCCGCTCGGGTCCTGCACCATGAAGCTCAACGCCGCGGCCGAGATGCTGCCGGTAACGTGGCCGGGCTTCGGCAAGCTGCACCCGTTCGCGCCCGCGGACCAGACCAGGGGCTACGCGCGGCTGTTTGCCGACCTGGAGGCGTGGCTGACCGAGATTACCGGGTTCGCCGCATGCTCGCTGCAACCCAATGCCGGCAGTCAAGGTGAGTACGCCGGTCTCGCGGTGATTCGCGCGCACCTGCACCGCCAGAACCAGGGGCACCGCAGCGTGTGCCTGATTCCGCAGTCGGCCCACGGCACCAACCCGGCAACCGCGGTGATGGCTGGCATGCAGGTGGTGGTGGTCGCGTGCGACGCCCACGGCAACGTGTCGCTCGACGACCTCGACGCCAAGATTGCGCAGCACAAGGATAACCTCGCGGCGCTGATGATTACCTACCCGAGCACCCACGGCGTGTTTGAGGCGGCCATCGTCGACATTTGCGCCAAAGTGCACGCCGCCGGCGGCCAGGTCTACATGGACGGCGCCAACCTCAACGCCCAGGTCGGCCTTTGTTCGCCCGGCGAAATCGGCGCCGACGTCTGCCACATCAACCTGCACAAGACGTTTTGCATCCCGCACGGCGGCGGCGGACCGGGCATGGGGCCGATTTGCGTGGCGTCACACCTGGCCGACCTGCTGCCCGGCCATCCGGTGTCGGCCCTTCCCGGCGAAAATCGCAGCGGCGCGGTGTCGGCTGCCGCCTGGGGCAGCGCGTCGATCCTGCCGATATCCTGGATGTACATCGCCATGATGGGCGCCGAAGGGCTCAAGCGCGCCACCCAGGTGGCGATCCTGAACGCCAACTACATCGCGCGGGCGCTCGGCACCGTGTTTCCGGTGCTGTACAGCGGCGAAGGCGGTCTGGTGGCGCACGAGTGCATCCTCGACACCCGGGTGGTCAAGCCGCACGTCGAAGTCGAAGACATCGCCAAGCGGCTGATGGATTTTGGCTTTCACGCCCCGACCATGAGCTTTCCGGTACCCGGGACGCTGATGGTCGAGCCCACCGAGAGCGAGTCCAAGGCCGAACTCGACCGCTTCATCTTTGCCCTGCGCGCCATTGCCGACGAGGCCTACACCATCGTCAAGGGCGGCATCGACGCCAAGGACAACCCGCTCAAGAACGCGCCGCACACCTTGGCGGCGGTGGTAACCGACGACTGGAAGCACCCGTATACGCGGCAGACCGCAGCCTTCCCGGCGCCGTGGGTCGCCGAAAACAAGTTCTGGCCGGCGGTCGGCCGCATCGACAACGCCTACGGCGACCGCAACCTCATCTGCGCTTGCATACCCGTCGAGGATTTCGCGTAGACTCGCCGGGGCGCGGCCGCTCCGCGCTGCCCGGGAACTTGCGATGCGGTGGCAGCATTTGGTTCTGGTCGCAATAGTCGGCGCGCTGTCCACGTCAGCGTGTGCGACCAAAGCCTTGCGCCGGATGTACAGCCCGTGCGGCGCCGACTCTGAGTGCGAGTCGTCGTT
>CAXRHS010001015.1:0-4712 GCA_964230235.1 Myxococcota bacterium | reverse complement strand
AGCATACCTAACCCAAATCGCAAGCTTCGCTCAGACCGGCAATTCCGTGGGCGAAATTTGTCTTGGCGACGGCAGGGCGGCAGACGCCCGTCAAACCACCGGCACCCAGGTCTTGGTCCTGGGAAGAACGGATCGCGTCTGACGCACGCGCCGCCACACTTGACCCATCGCTGGACGCCGCCGACACTGCGCCGTCGGGGCATCGCACCTGGGAGCCGCCTGCATGAAACCGAACATCGCCATCGCCCTGCTCTTCGCCGCGACCCGTTTGGGCTGCACAGGCACCGACACCGGCACAACACCCAGTGTGGGCGTCGGCGCTGCCGGTAGCGGTGGGGGCGACGCCGTCGCAACGACCGCGGATGGCGGCGGCGGCGACGGTGCATCGACCCTGCTGACCGATGGGGACGCGGCCGATGCGTCTGGCGACGGCGCCGCGACCATCGACAGCGCGGCAGTCGACGGGGCTGTTGGTGACGCGGTTGCGGCGGCCGGCAAGACCTGCGTGCAAATCGGCCAGTGCGCGCAGGACGACTGCGCCGGCGGCAAGCAACCCTGCGGTCTGGGCTGCGACAAAGACGCCGCGCCGGGCGCCGTGGACAAGGCCAAGGCCGTCTTTGACTGCGCTACTGCCAAGTGCGCGCTCGGCATGTGCCTGGGCAACACCACGCTACAGTGCATGGAACCGTGCGGCGGCCTGCTGTGCGGACCGCAAATCCTGGCCTGCTACGACGACGGCGGCTTCGGCACCAAAGGCTGCAGCATTATCCCGGGCTGTTACGACGCTTGCGAGGCCAAGCCGACCAACCGCTACACCTGCCACGCTGCCTGCTACAACCAACTTGATGCCGCCGGCAAGCAGCGCGCCAAAGCGTGGTCCGAGTGCACCAAGGCCTCGACCGGCACGCCAATCGCTGCGCTTGCCCTGTGCACAGAGCAATGGGCCTCCTGTGTGGCCGACGGCAAGACCGGCCAGCAACCGTGCCACGAAGTGGCCAAGTGTATCGCCAAGTGCGCCGACAAAGACTACCTGTGCATCGGCGGCTGCTACGGCAACGGCACACCCGCCGCCCAGGCCAGCTACCTGGCGGTGTGGAAGTGCGCGCTCAACAACCCCACCAACCTCGCCGGCTGCTTGAACGCCTTTGAGGCCTGCGCCGCGCCGGGCGGGGTCGGCAAGTGTTCTGGCCTCGTCGCGTGCATCGACACCTGCAAGAAGGGGCTGGGCGTCGCCGACGACAAGGGCTATTGCACCATCCAGTGTCTGCATGACACCACGCCGGCAGGCTCCGCCGCTGGCGTTACGTTGTTGCAGTGCGCCCTGGCCAAGTGCCCAGCCTGTGCGACCGGCGCGGCGACCTGCACCAGTTGTCTGCAGGCGAACTGCGGCGCCGCGGTGGTGGCATGCCTTGCGTTGTGACCGAGGCAGGCTCGGGCTCGCCAGGCAGACAGCAATGGCAACGGTCAGGCGATGTCTGCGCAGGCGTCTACTGCGGCAACGGCCTGATTCTGGGCAACGAGCAGTGCGACGACGACAACAAGACCGATCGACCTGTCGTTGCGACGGCAGAGCGGCGCTTTGCCGGCAAGGCGCGAACGCCTACCGCACCCAGTAGCTGAAGGTACCGGCGTCCAAGAGCGCGTTGCCACCCATGCTGCCACACTCACCCGTCCAGCCGGTCGCCCAGCCGTCGTTGTCGCCGCCGTTGCTGCCGAAACCCAGCGCAACGATGGAGTCGCCCATGTCCTGGCTGTTGTTGTTGTTCAAGAAGTCTGTGTAGCACATCGACAGTTGCGTGGTGCCGTTGGCGCCACCATTAGTGGTGTCGCACAGGTAGTGGCCGCCGTTCTCGCCATTGGTCTCGTTGTCGACCCAGATGGTGGTGTTGCCAGCGGAATTGGTGGCTTTGTCGACGGTGTACGGCTTGCCGTTGGCGGCAGCGCCGAGCAGTTTGAAGTTGCCGTTGACTGCCGTATAGCCGGGCACGATACCGTACGCCACCTCGCCCAGGTTTCCGGTGCTGGTGTGGCAGGCGGCGCGCAAGTCGTTCCAGCCGCCGTCAAAGAAGGCGATGTCGATGGCACCGGTAACCGCGCCCGGCTGGGGTGCCTGGGCGGCGTCGCCGACTACAAGGTTGCCGCCGGTCAGGTTCCAGTTGGCGTCGGTGAAGCGCAGGTGGCTGACCGCGGTCTTGAATTTGCCTTTGACCATGCCCTGATGGCTGAACACGTGCAGCACCAGCGCCCAGCCGCCGCCGTGTTTTTCCTGTTCGCACCACACCTGCCGCGCGGCGCTGGCCTTGGGCGGCTTGAGCCAGTACAGCCCCGACTTGGTACCGCCATCGGCGAGCAACGAAAGGCAAGACGGCGCTGGGTTGTCCTTGCTGTTGACGCCAGCTGTAAAGGCCAGCCACTTGCTGCCGTTGCAGCCGTAGAAGCGCTTGGTCTTGGTGTCGAAGTAGATGGCGCCTTCGAGCGTGTTGTCGCACTTGGCGGGCTCGCCGGCGCTGTTGTGGTGACGGGCCCACAGCAGTTGGTTCTTGGCGGCGTCGAGGTCCGCGCCCAGCTTGGCACCCTTGCCGAAGGTCTGCGCCTCGGTCCACGTCTGCGCTTTGCCGAGCTGGCCGAACGGCGACAGGTCCGGGCCGCCGCTCAGGTCGGCATACGCGCCCGAGACCGCGACCTTGGCCAGCTTGCCGGCGGCGACGAGGTCTTTGGTGACCGCATCGTTCAGGGCGCCCGCGACCACGCAACCGGTACACTGCAAGCCCTTGGCGACCTTGGCGCTGGCCGACTCATCGGCAAAGCTGGCAAGTTCCGCGTTTTTGGCGCTGTCTGCCAGCTTGGCCGTGTTGGCACCGAGCGCGAAAGTGGCTGGTCCGCCTGGCGACTCGCCGCCGGCCCAGCTGAACGACACGTGGTTGGCACCGACGGCACCCGTTGCAATCTTCTCGCCGGTGACTGCGGCTTTTGCCAGGTCGTCGCTGCCGATGCAGCCGGAGCACTGAACGTCCGCCGCCAGCGCCGCCTGCAGCGCGTGAGCCGCCGTGGGCACGCGTCGCAACGGCTGGCGCTGCAATTCCGGGTCGTTGCTGACGATCACCCCGACGTAGAGGGACTTGGGTCCCGCGAATACCGCCGAGTCGAGCTTGCTATCGGCCCCGCCGAGCGGCAGCGCAAACACGCCGCCTTGCACGGGCACGGCGATAAACAGCTCTTTGAACACCTGGTTGCCGCCGACCGGCGCATCGAACAGCGCAACGGCCATCGCGTACACACCGTCAGCGACTGGACCGCCACCGGCCGAGGTCAACCGGCCTTGCAGGGCGATTTCCAGCGGTTCGGCGTGGACGACCGCAGTCGGCAGCGCGCTCGCCAGCGCAAGCGCAAACAGGGTCTTGATGGTGCGGGTCGCGGTCATGGAGGGCTCCGGTGGCGCTGCTGGCCGGTTTGCATTGTGCCGCCTGGCTGTGGAACCGGCAAGGACAGAGGCCTTGCGCAGGCGCTTGGATCGACGCTGCTAGGACCCCTGCAAGAAAAGTCGATCGACATTCGCGCGGAGCGGAGCGGTGAGTCGACTTGCAAAGTCGCGAGCTTGCGACCCACTTGGCCAGCAGCGGGCCAACGTGGAAAATCGAGTAGATCTTCCACCGGCCCTTACGCCGAGCGCGCGCTCAGGCTCATGCGCTTGCGTCCCACATCGACTTCAAGCACCCGCACCGTGATTCGCTGTCCGACAACCACCACAGCATGGGGGTCACGGACGAACTGGTCGGCGAGTTGCGAGACGTGCACCAATTGCGCCAATGGGCGCCATCAAAACCCGCCGCCGGCCTCCAGGTAGGCCTCTTCAGACTCGGTGGTTGGCCGGCCAAGCGCTCGATTGCGGTGCGGAAAGCGGCCGAACCGCGCAATCACATCGCGGTGTTGGATGGCGTAGCGCAAGAAGCCCTCGGCCATGTCGCGCTGCGCCGGCGGGGCTTCATCGACCAGCTGTTGGGTCAGCGCGACGCTGCGCTCCTGCATGGCCAGGTTCTCGGCGTGCTCAAAGGGCAGAATCAGGAACAGCCGCTCAATCGGTCGCACCACGCGGTCGTCGCCGCGCTCCAGCGCGTGTTGCGCCCACTGCTGCGCGCGCGCATCTTGCGCAAAAGCCGCCGCACTGCCGCGAAACACGTTTCGTGAGAACTGGTCGAGCACGATGATGAGCGCCAGCAGGCCGCGCGGAGTTGCCGCCCACGCATCGCGCTCGCCGCGGCCCGCAGCGGCCAGATCCTCGCCGAACCGCCGGGCAATCTCGGCATCGACGGCCGGGCCACCGCGAAACCACAGCATGGACTTGCCCGACTCCGCCTGCCACGGCTCGCTACCCGCACCAAACCAGTATTGCAAGATCTCTTCGGGCGTGGCCATGGGGTGTCCTTGCGGCTCCGTGCAGCAAATGTCCGCCGCGTGCCGACCGCCGCACCATGACAAAGTCGAGGCGGGGTGGCAAGCTGGCTCGCGGCGGTGGGTGCGGATCGCCAATTGGGGTCCACCGCGTGCTGGGCGCAACTTGTGTAACTACGCGACGTTCGTGTTGCTCCCTGCGGCTGAAGCCGCGGGCTCAGGATCGGCATAGGGGGCGGCCGGCATTCGCCGACCGTCCCCCTGCCACACCACCCGGCGTGCGGGTCCGCACCGGGCGGTTCGTTTGCACACGCTACCGCCAT
>CAXRHS010001014.1:0-3525 GCA_964230235.1 Myxococcota bacterium | reverse complement strand
CGTCGCACACGTTGTTGGTGAGTTGGGCGCACTGGTTGCCGTTGCCGCAGCCCGATGCAAGGTAGGCGTTGGTTCGGGCAAGCGAGATGTCGACCGGTTGCGCATCGCCGCTCGTCGTGCCGTGCAGAACAAACGTGCCGTCGCCGAAGTGCGCAAGACCGAAGGCTTTCTGATCGCCCGGCAGCGCCGATTTCGCCGTGTTGTGCAGATTGCCCACGCTATCCAGCAACGCAAGCCCAACGTCTTGACCCACGAACACGCCCCAGGCGGCAACAACCGTCCAGCCGCCGTTGACCGCGATGCCGGTGGCGTGGCTTTCGCCATTGAATGGCGTCAGTACTTTGGCCCACAGCTTGTTGCCGTTCTGGTCGTAGCGGGCTACGTACACCTGTGCGGTGCCGCTGAACACCAATTCGCCAGCCGCAACAATATCGGTGCCCGCCAGCGCGACCGCGCGGAATTCGCCAAAGCTGGCGTTGACTTCGATGGTCGTCTTCGTCCACTGGAGTTGGCCACCTTCCGTGAGTCGGCCTACCAGTGCCTTGTTGTCCACGCCCTTGGTGCTGCGCCCGGCGAAAGCAAAGCCCTGACCAGCCGAATAGCCAGCGACCGCAAACCCTTCGCTGTTGTCTTCGATGGCGTGCTGGGTGTTGCCGAGGTCGCCGCCGCTCTGGGTATAGCGCGCGACCATGGTCTTTGCGGCTGCCCCTTCGCCGACTCGACCGATCGCGCAGAGGGTCGTACCGCTAAAGGTGATGTTGCGCAGGGTCACGCCGCTGGTGCCGCCCTGCACGGATTTCTGCCAGCCAGGTGCGCCGCCCGGCCCGAGTTCTCCGACAAAGCCAGTCGATACCGCGCCTGCGGCCGCCTTGACCTCGCCGCACACGAACCACTTGCCGTTGATCCCAACGATGCCGTTTGGCCGGTCGAGGCCGCTCGCGTTGACGGGCGCTTGCCACTTGACGTTGCCGCCAGCGTCAACCACCGCAACATGCCGCTTGACATAGTCGGCGCTGATCGCGGTGGAGCCGACAAAGCCGATTTCGGAACCGGAAACCGCGACGCCTTCTGCCTGGTAAGGCGCGCCGACGGTCGGCTTGACCGACCACAGGGCGGTGGTGCCAGCGCATTTGCCGCTGCTGCAGTTGTCGTTGCTGCTGCAGGGGTCTCCGTCGTCACAGCTGGCGTTGCTGGGCGTGCTCACGCAGCCCTTGCCCGGGTCGCACTTGTCCTCGGTACACGGGTTGGTGTCGTCGCATTGCGCACCGGGGCCCGTTGTCGTGCAGATCCCGGCCAAGCAGGTGTCGCCCTTGGTACACGGGTTGCCGTCGTCGCAGTTGCCAGCCAGTGCTGGTTCAAAAGTACAACCCTTGGAAGAATCGCAACTGTCGACCGTGCACGGGTTGCCGTCTTCGCACTTCTTGGGCGAGACGCTGGTGCACAAACCCGCCTGACACTGGTTGGCGAGCGAACACGGATCGGCTTTGAGGCAGAGCGAGCCGTTGGCGGCGGTAATCGTCGTACAGCCTTTGGTCAGGTCGCAACTGCCCACGGCGCACGGATTGTTGGTCGCGCACGCGGCATCATCGGGCTGATGCTGGCAGCCGCCTTTGACGTTGTCGCAGCTGTCGGCGGTGCAGCCCAGCTTGTCGTTGCACTCGACCGGGGTGCCGTTGCAGTTGCCGTTCTTGCAGATGTCGCCCATCGTGCAGGCGTTGCCGTCGTCGCACGGCGCGGTCACGACCGCGTTCAAACACCCGCTTGCCTTGTTGCAGGTGTTGTCGGTGCACGGGTTGCCGTCGTCACACGACTTCGCCTGGCCAGCGCAAACGGTTGCTGCACAGCTGTCCGCTACCGTGCAGCCATTGCCGTCATCGCAAGTCGCCTTGTTCGGCAGGTTGACGCAGCCCTTCGACTTCTCGCACAGGTCATCGGTGCAGGGGTTGCTGTCCGCGCAGGCATTGGGCGCCCCCGCAACACATTTGCCGGCGGTGCACCCGTCGCCCATCGTGCACGGGTCGCCGTCGTCGCAGGCTCCGCTGGTGGGCGCGCTGGCGCACCCCTTGCCCTTTTCGCAGTTGTCGAAGGTGCAGGAATTGCCGTCGTCGCACACCGCGGCGACATAGTCCTGGCACTTGCCGCCACCGCACTTGTCCGCCGCGGTGCACGGGTCACCGTCGTCGCAGGGCCCAACGGTCGGGGTGTACAGACATCCCTTGTTGTTGTCGCAGCTGTCTGCGGTGCAGACGTTGTTGTCGGAGCACACGACCGGCGCGCCCGGCTTGCAGGCGCCGCTGCTGCATGCGTCGCTGGCCGTGCACGCGTCGCCGTCGTCGCAAGGCGCGGTGCGGTTGGCGTAGGTGCACCCAGTGGCTGCCGTGCACGCGTCTTCGGTGCAGCTGTTGTTGTCGTCACAGGTGACCGGCACCGGGTTCTTGGCCGCGATGCACTTGCCCTCCGTGCACTGGCCTGGGATCCACGCGCCCGCTTCGCACCTGGTCCCGCATACCACGCCTGCCAACGGTGCTGCGAACGCACATTTTCCGGCGGCGCAGACGGCCGTGCGGCAGCCGTTGGAGGGCGACGCCTTCTCACAGTCTGCGTTCGCCTTGCACGCAACCCGGTCGATGGGCTTGCAGACTTTTTCGATGCAGACGCCCACACCACATTCGTCACTGGTCGCGCACGACCTGGTGCACAAGCCCTGAGAACAAAGCCCGGTTTCGCAATCGGCGCTATCGCCGCAGGTGGCATAGAAGCGTCTGCGCACTGCGCTTTGGCAATCGGTCAACAAAATCAGCGTCATCGCTGCCAGGGCGCAGCGCACGGCAAGACCAGGGCGAAACATCGTGACCTCGCGGCGAACCGGGCTTTTCGTGTACCGCAGCTTGCGCCCATCGGCAAGTTTGGCGCGATTCGCGCAGTTGCAGTCCGCCCCCTGCGCAGAGTAGACGAGACCTGCGCACGCTTGCGATCGCCCATGCCGACAGCTCGGTTGGCCGCAAACGCGGATCTGCACATGACAGCACCGCGTTCGTGCGTTGCCATCGTCGTGGCGTCAAGGCAAGGCAAGGCTGCCTCATGCGTGCCGCGCCAACGCGGCGAAATCGGAAGCACCGAATGGCACTGGCACACCTGGCAGCGCGGACCAGGCAAACAGACCGGCGGCTTCGGGCCAGTCCCGCGCGGCCGCCAAGCCGATGGAGTCCCACACCCACGCCGAAATCGCCTGCGCCGAGACACCGGCTGCGCGCAGCTGGCGCAAATGCAGCGACTGGTTGCGCTTGGCCAGGCGCCGGCCGTCGTCGCCGATCACCAGCGACACGTGCGCGTGCGTCGGAGCGGATCGCGCTTGCGCAGCGCGGTACACGTCGCTGACCAAGGCTGGCGCAGTCGCTCCGCTCCGCGCAGCCAGCGCGGACCGAACCGCCAGCTGCTGGCCGGTCACCTCCAGCAAGTCATCGCCGCGCACCACCTGGTCCACGCCCATGGCGAGGTCATCGACCACCACGGCCAGCATGTAGG
>CAXRHS010001013.1:0-5192 GCA_964230235.1 Myxococcota bacterium | reverse complement strand
CGCCGTTGCTGGCGCTGGTGGCGGACCGGGCGCAACAGTGGAGCGAAGTGCGCGTGGGCGATCGTTCGACCGGTGTCTGGGCTGCAGGCGACGTCGCGATCGTGCCGATGGACACCCGGCCTGAGGTGCTGGACGAAGCTTCGATTGGCCAGATCCGCGCGGCGCTGGCGGCAGCTGCGGCATACGCCCATGTCGTGGTGGTGGCAGCCCGGCCGTTGACCGCGCTGCGCGACGGCGAGTTGGTCGCCGATCGCGCCTATCGCCTGTACGAATATGCGCTGCGCTACCAGGTGACCCTGGTGGCTTCGGTAGGCTCGGAGGTGTTCTACGACGGTCGCTTTGGCGGCATCGGCGTGGTCGCGGTTGGCCGGGCCGCACCAGAGGGCTGCCTGCGGCTCATCGGGGCCCAAGCTTGCCAGCCAGCCGCGATCACCGCCGTGGAACTCTCTGACAAACACCGCTGGCGCGCCTGGCACTTACTCGGACCTGACTTCGGCCGCGCCGTCCCCGATGACGATCTGCCGCACGAGGCGGGCAAGGTCCGGCGATGAGCGGCGACGCGCCGCACCAAGGTGCCTGGTCGGTCTACGTGCACTTTCCGTGGTGCCTCAAGCGCTGCGCGTATTGCGATTTCGCCACTTCGGTCGCCGAATCGATCCCCCGCACTGCGTACACGCAAGCGGTGCTCACCGAACTGCGGCTGCGCACCGCCCACCTTGGGCCGGCACCCATCGCGACGGTCTTCTTTGGTGGCGGCACGCCCTCGCTGTGGGGCCCCGACCATGTCGCCACGGTGCTGCACTGGCTTGGGCGTTGGGCAAACCTGCAAAGCGGTGCCGAGATCACGCTCGAGGCCAACCCAGGCGCAGCGGAAATCGGCGATTTGCGGGACTACGCGGCGGCCGGCATCAACCGCCTGTCGATTGGGGTGCAGTCGCTGCACGCGCGCCACCTGCGCTGGCTCGACCGCGCCCACGACCGGGCGGCGGCGCTGACGGCGGTGCAACGGGCGGTCACTTTGATCGCGGACGGCACGCTGCAATCGGCGAGCGCCGACCTGATCTTTGGCATTCCCGGCCAGACCTTGGCGGATCTGCGCGCCGATGTCGCAACGCTACTGGGTCTGGGCCTGCCGCACTTGTCGGCGTATGCGCTGACCGTGGAAGACCACACGCCGCTGCAAAGCCGGATCGCGCGCGGCGAGGTGCGCGCCCCTTCGGACCGCGCCACTGTGCGGCACCTGGTGGCGCTTCCGGCACTGGCGGCAGCACATGGGCTGCACCGCTACGAAGTCAGCAACTTTGCGCGACTGGGCCACGCCAGTCGCCACAACCAGGCCTACTGGCGCGGCGACCACTACCTTGCCGTCGGCGTAGGAGCGCACGGTTTTGTGCCTGCCCGAGGCCTTTGCGGGGCGCGCTACGCCAATGTGCGCCACAGCGGCAAATACCTGGCGCAGCTTGCCGCGGGCGAGCTTGCCGTCGACTTGGAGGAGACCATCGACGCCGCGACCCACGCGACCGAGCGCATCCTGACGGGGCTGCGAACAGCGGCGGGCGTCGATCTGACCGACCTGGATCGCGCCACGGGTGCAGGGACGGCCGAACGCCTGCTGGCGCGCGCCCGCGCCCGCGGTATGGTCGATCGCGAGGTGGCGATCGTCGATGGCCACCTGCGGCTGTGCGATGCGAGTTGGCCGCGGCTGGACGGCGTGATCCGGGCGCTGGCCTAGTACCACTGATCCTAAATTCGCGTTGGGTTACCTACGCGAATTTCGAGCAAGGTTCTGGAGGCCGCGGATGCGGCCGACCGCGGGGGTCCCAGGGAGCGGCCCGCCCCCTTCTCCTGGCGAAACAGGCTAGTACCCAAACCGGTGCGAGCGTTGAACCCAACGCGAACTTCAGGTTTTGGGTACCAGGCACAACGCCCGACAGAACGGGTTGTTTGCGACCGGAACTGGAGCGGTGCCACGACCTGCGAAGCTGGCGATCTGGCTACCCGCCGATCAAACCAAAGAGCGCGGCGAAAAACCGTTCCGCGTCGCGGACGACCAGGGCCGGGGCGCTACAGGCCGGGAATGGCAAGAATCTTGAGGTAGTGTAGCGCACCGACCACGACGACGACCACCACCGCCACGGCGACCGCGATGGCGATTCCTTTGCCGCCCGACCTGCCGGAATCGGCTACCACAACCGCTGGCTGCCGCTTGGATGGGCCGCTTGCGGGGCCGGTGCCTGCCTTGGCAACCAGTTGGCTCGATGGCCTGCCACTGGGACCCAGATCTGGCGACTTATCCTTTGATCCGGAGCCCTTGCCCTTGTCGTCGGCCTTGCCGCCCATGTTCATTTCGGGTTCATTGGCGCGGGTCAGGGTCGGGCGGTTGCGCACCGTCGGCGGCGTGGCGGTTGGAATCGGCACCAGCGCTTGCGGGGTCAACCCGCTGGCGCCGGGTTCCGGCGCGTCGGCGAGCGCTTTGCTGGCAGGGATACCCGACTTGTACAGCAAGTGGAACGAGTCGAAGTCTTTCCAGGTGGCGCCATCCACCGACACCTGCATTTGCTGGCCACTTTTGCTGCTGGCCCGGCCGATGAGCGCATCGAGGCCATGGAAATTGTAGGTCAGCCCCATGGCCTTGAGCTTCCAGTCGCCGCCGACGAACGCCGCTTCGGCGTCCTGCTCGATCGGCGATTCGGCTGCGTTGGCCGCCTGGGCCAGGGCGGCGTCCAACTCGGGCGTGTCGCTGGGCGGCGCCTGCTCCGCGGCTGGCTCCTCTTTGGCGACCATCAGCCCTGCATAGGCGGGCGGCTCGCGCGAAGTGGCCTCGTCAAATGCAAAGTCCACCGGCGTGAGATCAACGGTTTGCACGTTGCGCGCGGCCTCGAGCAACCCTGGGCGTGCAACATCGGGTCGCAGCGTCTGCTCGTCAAAGCCGAAGTCGTCCACCTCGTCCGCCTCGCCCACGACGAAGCCGGCCGGTTCAGCAGAGCGCGCCACCATGTCGGGCGGCATCCACGCTGCGCCCGAAGGACGCCGCAACTCAGGAAATCCCTCTTCCTCGACAAAGCTGTTGGCGGGCAAGGTGCCCTGAGCTGGGGTATCGAAGCTGCCGGAGCCCGGATCGGGCACAGTCTGGCGCGGTGCCGAGCGGACCGACTCGACAATGCTGATTTCTGCCGGCATCGCATGGCCACAGTGTGGACATAAGATGTGGGTTCCGCAGTCCACCCCGGGGTCGAGCTTGCTGAACGAGTTCCAGCACGCCCCGCACACGAAATCGGTGACGTTTGTGATCGGTCGCGCTTCGGACACCCTTTCACACTCCGCAGGCCGGCGCACCAGGCACAGCCTGCGCACGGCGACCCAGCCGCGCCGGTCGCGGCCCGCAGCCAAGATAACAGCCGGCAAGTGTGCCGGTCAACGCTGCCAGGGGCCCATGGGCAGGGCCGACGATTCGATTCACCAGCCGGCGTGATCGCGCAAAGCGGACCACGCCAGATCGTGCAGTGCGGTTCGCAACTGCCGAATCCCAGCCTTGTCGTCGCGGGTCGGGTGCACCCGGTTGGTCAACAGTACCGCGGCCGCCTGCAAGCTGGGCGCCAGCCACACGCTGGTGCCCGTGAAACCGAGGTGACCAAAGGTGTCGCTGGGCGCGCTGTCGCCGGCGGTCGAACCCGGTGGCGTCGGCGTGTCGAACCCCAGCCGCCAACTGCTGCCGGTGACGGCCGGCGTGGCAACCCAACTGCGGACGAGATCGCGGTCCAAGCGCAACTTGTTGTCGGCGCCGCACAGCGCGCCTAGCCACGCGGCCGCCCAACGGCCAACGTCCCCCGCGCTGCCAAACAGGCCGGCGTGGCCAGCAATGCCGCCGAGCGCCGCGCAGTTGTCGTCGTGGACCACGCCCTGCAAGGCCAGGCCAGCCGGACAACGCGGCGGCCAGATCTCCGTTGCAACGGCCGGTTCAAGCGGCGCCGAACACATTGGGGCAAACGCCAACCGAACGCCCAGCGGTGCCGCGACCGTGCGCTCAAAGAGCTGGTCCAACCGCACCCCGGCCGCCGCCTCCAGCACCCAGCCCAGCGCCAGAAAGCCAAGATCGCTGTACAGCGCCACCGTCCCAGGTGGCTGTTGCAGCGGCGTAGCAAGCACCAGCCTGCGCACCTCGGCGGCACGCGCAACTGGATCGTCGAGCGCTGTGGTGGCGGCAAAAAAGTCGCTCCAAGCCGGCCAACCGCTGGTGTGCGCAACGAGGTGACGTAACGCAACTTCACCAATTGGCTGCCCTGCGGCGTCGGGCACAAAAGCGCCGAGCGGTGCGCGCAGATCGAGCACGCCGCGGCCGACCGCGTCAGCGAGCAACGTGGTCGTACACACCGGCTTGGTCAACGAGGCGAGATCAAACGCAGTGTGATCGTCAATGGGCGATCCCGGCGCGGGCTCCGTGCGCAGGGTCTGCCACGGTTCGTCTGTGCGCTGCCGCACGCGACTGGTGCGGCCGACGGCGACGGTGCGCACGCTGCCATCGGCGCGCGCCAGCGCAAAGGCTGCCGCCGAACACACACCGCTTGCGATTGCGTCCGCAAGGCGGCGGTGCACCAGAGCGGACAGGGGCGCCATGGTCGGTGCGCGGCGCCTAGGCGCCGACCGCGCGCAATTGATCAGCGCGGTCGATGCGGTCTGCCAGGTCGCGCAACTGGTTGCGCAGCGCGTCGACGTCGCCGCGCAGGCCATCGACCTGCTTGCCGGCACCCATCCCCGCGCGCAGGGCCGCCAGCGACTCGTGGGCGCGCTTGTTGACCCGACCGTCGGCTGCGCGCGCGATCACGGTCTGCCAAAGGGCGGTCGCGCGGTGGTCGCCCAACCCGCCGAGCGCACGGGCCAGGTTGAACGCGAAGCGGAACGAGGTATCGGCGGTCCACGGCCGCAGCGCCTCGACAACCCGCGCCGGTTCAGTGGTGAACTGGCACAGGCAGCGAATCGCGGCGCAGCGCAATAGCGTCGCAAAGCGCGGGTGCAGGTAGCCGGCGGCCACTGCAATGCCGCGCACGTCTTGCAGGTTGCCGAGGCCGTCCAAGATGCCAACCCGCACCGTTTCGTTCCAGCTGTCGCGGTCGAGCGCGCCGACCAGCGCCTCGTAGGCACCCGTGCTGCGGGTAGCGCCCAGGCTTTTGGCGGTCTCGGCCTCGACCAACACA
>CAXRHS010001012.1:0-2751 GCA_964230235.1 Myxococcota bacterium | reverse complement strand
GGCCGCACCGGCGCGCTCGGCGCCGCGCGCCACGGGCTACTGGCGATTCTGCTGCTGTTTGTGGCCATGGACGCGTGCTTGTGGCATGGGCTGTTGACCCACGACTTTCGCAACCGCTACATCGCTGCCTATACCGATGTGGACATGCCGCTGGCCTACCTGGTCGCCGGCTTTTGGGGCGGCGAAAAGGGCGCGCTGTTGTTTTGGGGCACCTCGCTGGTGGCGTTCTCGACGTGGGCGGTGTGGACCAACCGCACGCAGTCGCCGCGGTTTTTGGGCTATGTGACCGGCGTGCTCAGCCTGGCGGTGTTTTTCTTTTGCCTGCTGATGGCGTTTGAGTCCAGCCCGTTTGAGACGTTTGCGGCCGGTTCTGGCCCCGACGATGGCAAAGGCATGAACCCGCTTTTGCAGAACCCGCTGATGGCCATTCACCCGCCGAGCCTGCTGACCGGGTACATCGCCTTTACGGTGCCATTTGCGTTTGGGATGGCGGCGCTGTGGACCGGTAACCTGGACAGCCAGTGGCTGCGCGACACCCGCAAGTGGACGCTGGTCTCGTGGCTTTTCTTGAGTCTGGGCCTGATCCTGGGCGGCGCGTGGGCCTACACGGAGCTTGGGTGGGGCGGGTTCTGGATGTGGGATCCGGTCGAAAACGCCGGCCTGATCCCGTGGTTCACGGCGACGGCCTTCTTGCACTCGGTCATGATCCAAGAGCGCCGCAACATGCTCAAACGCTGGAACGTGGTGCTGGTGTGCCTGACGTTCTTGCTGACCATCTTTGGCACGTTCTTGACGCGGTCGCAGCTCATCGACTCGGTGCACGCGTTCGCCGACTCGACGCTGGCGACCTACTTCTTGTGGTACATGGCCGGCATTGTGGTCGTCGCGGCGCTGTCGATCGGCTGGCGCTGGCGGCAACTGCGGGCCGATGCCGACTTGGACTCGGCGTTCAGTCGCGAGTCGTTTTTCGTGCTCAACAACGTGTTGCTGGTCGGCTGCGCGTTCGTGGTGCTGTGGGGCACGGTGTTTGGTCAGATCAGCGAGGCGCAGGCCGTGCAGGACCTGTACAACGGGCTGGCCCAGCTTGTGCAGCCGATCGGCATCGAACTCGACCCGCTGCAAGGCAAGGTGCAGTTGGGCGAACCGTGGTTCAACCGGGTGATGACGCCGCTGGGCTTGGTGCTGTTGCTGTTGACCGGCGTTGGACCGCTGGTGTCGTGGCGGCGCGCTACCCGCAAGAACTTTGAGCAGAACTTTGCCCGGCCGCTGGTGGCGGCGTCGCTGCTGACCTTTGCCGTTGCCGTTGGCTGGCTTTTGCGGTCGGCCCTGCAGGCGCAAGCGTGGCAAGGGGTGCCGTTTGCGCAAGGGCTGGGCGATACCGTCGATGCGCTCGGTATGACCGAGGTGTGGGGCGCGACCTGCATCGGCTTTGGTTTGTTCGTGTTCTGGACCATTGGCGGCGAGTTCCACACCGGGGCGCGGGCGCGCCAGCGTGTGCACGGCGAGTCGTATCCGGTGGCGCTGCTGTTGCTGACCCTGCGCAACAAGCGGCGCTACGGCGGCTACGTCGTCCACCTGGGCGTGGTCCTGTGCTTTTTGGCGTTTACCGGCAATGCGTTTCGCACCTACCAGCCCGAAGTCGCCCTTTTGCCCGGCGAGTCGCTGGACGTCGGTGGCTACACCATCACCTATGCCGGCGGCCGTGAAACCTGGGAACCGGACGGCGCCTATGCCGCGGCATTGGCCCCGATGGTGGTACGCGATCGCGGCGAGCCGCTGCCGGCCGCGGTCCTGGACCGCGCGCGCGCTCTTTTGGGGGTCGATGTCGCCGCCCAGCCCGGCCGGGCGACCGTGCAGGCGACGTTGGCGGTCGACAAGGGCAAGGCCCTGGTGTCGCGCTTTCAGGTAGGCAACCTGGCACGGCGGCTGGCGGTGCAAGCCGTCGGCCCTGCGGGCAGCCATGCCCTGGTCATGACCATCGCTCCGGCTTTTGTGCCGGTGGTGCAGGCGTCGCCGCAGGCGTTGATGCGCGCCATCGCTGAACTCAAGGCCTGGGCCAAGGAGGCCGCGCCGTTTGCCGTGCAGGTGCGGACGACCCCAGGCAAGCCCGAGTTTGACGTGGTGTTCGCCTCCGACGCCGACCGGCAGCAATTCGTGGCCTGGCTTGGCGGCGAGCCCTTGCCGGGGGTCGAACTGCTGGCCGTCAACCCGCGCGGCCAGGTCGCGGCGGGCCAGGTGCGCGTGGATCTTGTGCTGGCCGACAGTGGTCGGACGCTGGTGCCCGAGGTCCGCAACTACCAGAAGCACCAGTCGCCGACCACCGAAGTGGCGATCGAGTCGGCGATTCTGCACGACTTGTACCTGGCGATGCGGCCGGCGCAGGGCCAGCGCCATGTCAGCCTGCTGGCGGTGGTGTTTCCGTTCGTCGGCTTTTTGTGGTTGGGGGCGGTGGTGATGCTGCTCGGCGGCTTCGTGTGTCTGTTGCCGGCCCGCCAGGCGGTTGCCGAGTCGGCGGCCCAACCGGCGACCCCACCCGCTGCCGCGCCACCGGCGCCGCCGTTGCCGGCGTGATCCGCACGCTGATCGCGGCATGCGCGGTGGCGGCGTCGTGCATGGCCGCGCCGGCCGCTGGCTTGTGGTGCGCCGAGGCGACCGACCGCTTGGGCAACCCGCACCCGTGCGGCGGCAAAGGCTGCTACAGCAACTACACCTGGATGGCGGACCTGGACGGCGACGGCGACCTCGACCTCG
>CAXRHS010001011.1:0-5038 GCA_964230235.1 Myxococcota bacterium | reverse complement strand
GACAGCGACGGCGACAAGCTGGGCGACGCCTGCGACGGCGACGACGACAACGACACCGTAGCCGACGGCAGCGACAACTGCGCGCTCGTCGCCAACGCCAACCAACTCGACACCGACAAGGACGGCCAGGGCGATGCCTGCGATGCCGACGACGACAACGACGGTGTGCTCGACAGCGCTGACAATTGCGCGCTGGTCCCCAACCAGAGTCAGCTCGACACCGACAAAGACGGCCTCGGCAACGCCTGCGACGACGACGACGACGGCGATGCCGTCGTGGACAGCAAGGACAACTGCCCGCTGCTTGCCAACGCCGCCCAGGCGGACAACGACAAGGACGGCCAGGGCGACGCGTGCGACGGCGACGACGACAACGACACCCTGGGCGACGGCAGCGACAACTGCCAGCTGGTCGCCAACCTGGACCAGAAAGACACCGACGGCGACAAGCTAGGCGACGCCTGCGACAGCGACGATGACAACGACGGCGTGCTCGACGGCGCGGACAACTGCCAGTTGGTCGCCAACGCCAACCAGGCCAACAACGCCAAGGACGCGCAGGGCGATCTGTGCGACGCCGACGACGACAACGACACCGTGTTGGACGGCGCCGACAACTGCCCGACGGTCGCCAACACCGCACAGACCGACACCGACGGCGACAAACAGGGCGATGCCTGCGACGCCGACGATGACAACGACACGGTGCTCGACGGCGCGGACAATTGCGCGCTGGTCGCCAACAAAGACCAGGCGGACTTTGACAAAGACGGCAAAGGCGACGCCTGCGACCCCGACGACGACGGCGACGGCGACCTTGACCCGGTGGACTGTGCGCCGCTCAATGCCAAGATCGGCCCGAGCCAGAAAGAGGCGTGCAACCTCATCGACGACAACTGTGACGGCGTGGCGGACGAGGCGCCGGCGTGCGCGCTCAAGACCAGGTTCTACGGTAACGTGCTCGACGCCAAGACCAAGCTGCCGATCGCCAACGCCACGGTCGAGCTGCTGCCGGCCGGCAAGTGCTCGCTGACCAAGGATGTCCAGCCGCCGACCGCCACCACGGCCAGTTCCAGCGCGGGCAACTTTGCGCTGATTGAAAGCGCCGGCGGCTGGTGCGTCGAAGTAACTGCCCCGGGCTACAACAAGATGATAACGCAGGACATGGCGACGCTGGGCGGCGAAAACGTGCTGTTGGTGTTCGCCATGCAGAAGACCGGCGACCCGGCGGTGGTCAGCGTGTGCGGCAAGACCACCGACAGCAATCCGACGACGCCGCTGGCAGACGCCAGCGTGAGCCTGGGCGCCGGGTCGACCAGCAACCTCGTGGCCAGCGACCTGTCAAGCCAGGACGGCTGGTATTGCACGGGCGGCGTTCTGGCTTCGAGCGCAACGCAGTGGTACGAGGTCGCCAGCAAGGAGGGCTACACGAGCGCCAGCAAGGGACCGCTGACGCTCACTCCCAACGTGGTGGCGATCGTCAACTTGCAGCTGAACAAGTCGAATCTGACCGTTTGCTGGCAAGACGGTTTTGAAACGGATACCGGCTGGAACGCCACCGCCGCATCGCTCGGCAACGTGTGGCACCGGCTCCAGAATGGCGTGTACCTCAACACCGCCGCGCCCGCCTGCACGGCGTTGCCGGCGAACGAGGCCTGCGTGCCCGATCCGCTGAATCCGCTGGACACCTGCAACGTGTGCGTCAACGCCAGCCAGGCGGCGTGCGTCCCCAAAGCCGGAGCGCTCACGCGCGCCCACGCTGGCAGTTGGTCGGCCTGGTTCGGTATCAACGGCCAGGGCAATTTCATGAGAACAGGCGGCGTTTGCGCCAACAACAACGGCGGCACCAGCGCCGGCACCACCTCGGGCACCTACACCTCGGCCAACATCGCCGTTCCGAGCAAGGCGTCCACGCTGCGCCTGAATTTCTGGTACTGGTACGAGATCGAGAGCGTCGACCCGGCCATCAACCAGTACGACCGCATGAACGTGTACATCAGCGTCAACGGCGGCAACTGGCAGTGGGTCGCCTGCACCAACCCAGACGTCGACGCCAACGGCGGCAAGCACGAATCGTACAGCTCGGCTGGCTTCAAGCTGGCCCCCAAGTGGGTGCTCAAAGACGTGGACATCTCGCCGTTTGCCAAGGGCGGACAGAACATCAAGATTCGCTTGGAGTTTCACAGCAAGGACCAGAACTACAATGGGTTCCGCGGCTGGGTAGTCGACGACATCAAGGTCATCGGCACGGCGTGCCAGTAGGCCAGCCGCACGAGAGCGGAAACCGCGAAAACCGCTGCCCCCCATTGTTCAGATCGTTGTTTTCGAAGACGAAGTCATCAAGGCCGCCCGCGCTTATCCCCAAGGCGGCGTGGGAAGGCCAGACGATACCCCCCATTGTTCAGATCCTAGAAACCTTTTGGGAAAATGGAGCGGTTTTGATCACGGCCCCTTGACGGCGGCGGTGGGTGCGCAACTGCTGACCCCGGCCCCGGTGATGACGTGGCCTGTGTTGGCAAGGACCTTGGTGGCGGTGCCCGTGCCTGGGTCGAGCGACCACACCGAACTGGAGAGGTCGCCATTGGACTTGAAGAAAAGCCAGAACTTGCCGCCCCACTGCGCGAACGCCCATGCTTCGACGCCGGCAAAAGCGCCGGCGGGCAATGGCCAGTTCTTGAGCGGCTGGGCGGTGACCTTGTCAAGCTTGACCACCTGCGCCGGGTTGGTCTGCGGAAAGAACCCGAACAACTCTGCGTTGCCGTTGCCCGACAGGTCGGGGCAGCCCAGTTGCTTGGGCAGCGCGGCGATGGTCTGGACCAGCATGGTCTTGGTGTCGAGCGTGGCGAGCGCACAGCCGCCCTGTAGTGCGAAGTTGAAGCTGGTGGTGCCGGCAAGGTAGAGCTTTTCGGTCAGCGCGGCGGGGGCGTCGCTGGAAAAGCCCATACCAAACAGTTCCTGGCCCTGCTGTCCCAGTTGGTAGGTGGTGGCCTGACAGGCGGCGTTCTCGGTCGAGACCTTCATCACTGGCCCACCCTGGCCCAGTGCGGACACAAAAAGCACCCAAGCGTTGGCCTGGCGGTCGACCGACATCGAAAACGGCGTCTGGCCCCCTTGCACCGGACACTGCAAGTTGCCGACCAGCTTGAACAAGAGCTTGTCGGGCACAAAGCTCAGCAGTTGGTTGCCCTTGGTGACAACGTAGACGATCTTCGCACGGTCGGGGCAGTCGTCGGTCGTCGCGTCCTTGGACGGTAGGTCGGCCGTGGACGGGCCGGCATCCGTTGCGCCTGCGTCCTCGGGGTCAAGCAGTTCGCTCCAGTCAATGGCATCCTCGACTTCTTCACCAAGGTCCTTCGTAACGACCGGAACATCACCGCCGGCATCAGGGGCGAGGCCAATGTCGTCGCCGAACGGCTGGGTCTCGCCACCGTCGTCTGAACTGGCGCTGTCCTTTGCCGTGCCGGCGCCCACATCACTGCTACCACTGCCGCTTGCGGCACAAACGCAAGGTGAGAAAGCCTTACCGTCCGAATTGCACGACTGGACGCCAGTCTGGGTCGCGGAGCAGTTGCACAAGTTGGTGGCGCCGGGAATGCAGCCGCTGGCGGCCCCGGAACCGCTGGTCGGAGACGAACCACCGACGCAAGACGCCCACGCGGGCAGGCAGGCCACCAAAATCCAGGTGCGATGCACGGCGTCCTCTAGGCGCGCGGTCCATGGCTGCGCGCCGCGGCAGCCTACTTTCGAACGACCCACGCGGCAAGCGGAAACGGATGGGCGTGCGGTCAGGCAAGTGTGATGTGTGCAGGGTTGCCTCAGCATGCAAACCCAGTTAGGCTCGGGCGCCCATCCCCCGCAACACAGGAGATCCCAACGCAATGAGCAACAAGCACGAAGTCGTCGGCCGCGCCATGCTCGACGCTGATTTTCGCAAGGCCCTTTTCGCGAACCCAAAGGCCGCGTGCGAAGCCGCCCAGCTGCCGCGTGCCGATCACGAGTACGCTCAGATCGCCGCCTTTGACAAGGAGACGTTTGAGCAGGCGGTCGCGGACATCACCGGCGGCGCAGGCGCAGGCTAACGGTTGAACGGACCGTCCGCGCAACCCGCAGGCGAATCGGACGCCGCGCGCATCGCCCGCTTCTATGACAGGTGGTCGCCGGCGTTCGTTGCCGCGGCGGGCCATACGTTCCAGAGCGGGTTGGTCAAAGCCGCCGACACCGACCGCGAAGATCCCGACGCCAGCACCAGGCTGTGCGCCGCGCTTGCTGGGATGCAAGACGGCGACCATGTTGTGGATGCCGGCTGCGGCGTCGGCGGTCCGGCTTGTGCGCTTTTGCGAGCCTTCCCGCGCGCGACCCTGGTCGGCGTGACGCTATCGTCGGTGCAAGCCCAAATGGCCGAAGAACTGGCCCGGCGACACGGCGTGGCGGACCGAGCTCGTTTCGTCGTCGGAGACTACCACGCGCTGCCGATGCAGACCGGCCAGTGCGACCGGGTGTTCTTCTTCGAATGCACCGGGTACAGCCCGGATCCGGCCGCGCTCTACTGCGAGGCTGCGCGGGTGCTGCGCCCAGGCGGAACGGTGTACGTCAAGGATGTCTTTGCCAAGGCACTGCCCTGGACGGAGGCCGAAGCCGAAAAGCTGCGTGCGTTCGACGCGTTGTGGGCCTGCGTGCGCACAGGCACGCTGGCGGAGGCCGCCGCTGCTGCGACTGCAGCCGGGCTTGAGGTCTCCACGCGCCTGTACCCGCATGTGGGGACGGCGCGGTTCCTTGGCGCGATGATCGGCGACGATGGGCGCCCAAATGCGTTCGGCCGCGGCTTTTTGGACACCTTCGCACCCATCGTTTTTGGCGAGCTTGTCGGAGCAAAACCAACATGACAGTACCCACCAAGGTCAAGCTTGAGCTCGGCGCCCGCGCCGACGCCGTGGACTTCCGGGACGCCATGTACCGGCCCAGCCTGGGCGAGGTGCCGGCGACGTTGCCGCCAGAGCGGTTCCTGGAATTGGACTGCCCCGTACTCGACCAGGGCCTG
>CAXRHS010001010.1:0-2433 GCA_964230235.1 Myxococcota bacterium | reverse complement strand
TGACCGGCTTGCCGAAGTGACGCAGGCGATCGAGGGCACCCTCCAGCGTCAGCTCGTCGCCCTTGGTGCCGCGTGCCAGTGAGGCGTTGACGCTGCCGTTGGTCAGATACGGGCCGAAGCGGCCCTCGATCAAGCGGATCGGCTGGCCATTGTCGGGGTCGGTGCCCACCACCTTGCCCTGCGCGGCCTGCTGTTTGGCGTCGAGCAATGCCAGCGCCTTGGCGAGGTCCAAGGCGTCCAGATCGGCGTTGGCTTTGAGCGACGCGTTGCGGACCCCATCGGTGACGTACGGTCCGTAGCGGCCGCTCCACAACGCCACGGTCCGGTCCTGGTGGACGCCGAGCTCCCGCAGCTGTTCGCGGCCATTGAGGGCCCGCGGCTTGTCGAACAGCGCCTGCGCCTGCGCCTGCGTCGCGTCGATCGCCCACAAACCGGGCGGCAGGTTGCGGCGATCTTCGCCGGCCTGCACGTAGTCGCCGTAGCGACCGGCATGGGCGGTCATGGCGATGCCGTTGTTGTTCTTGCCGAGCAGGCGCGGCAACGCCAGCTGCCGCAGCGCCAACTCCAGCGTGACCGACTCCGCAGACATCCCCTTGGAAAGACTGGCATTCTTGCGATCGTCGCCGTCGCTTGGGTGTCCAAGCTGCAAGAACCAGCCAAAGCGGCCGTTCTTGAGAAACACCGGCTTGCCGGTGGTCGGATCGGTGCCGATCGGCGCATCGGCCTTGCCTTTGGCCTGCACGAGTTCGACCGCGCGCGCCACCGTCATCTGGTCGGGCTCTTGATCGTCGGGCACGTTGGCCGTGCGGTCGCCCACTTTGACAAAGGTGCCGAAGCGGCCGATGCGCACGACGGCCAGCTCGCCGGCGTCGGTGTTGCCCAGTTCCAGCGTGCTGGCCGTGCTGGGGTCGATGCGGTCGCGCACCGCCGCCAGCAACGCCTGCAGACCCAGGATGCGGCCACCGTCCTGGTCAAAGCCGCTCTCATAAAACCCGCACAAATACGAGGTGAAGTCGTCGTGGCCGCTGGCAATGCGATCCAGCCGCGTCTCCATCTTGGCGGTGAACGCGTAGTCCACCAGGTGCGGCATGTGGTCTTCGAGCAAGCGCACGACCACCATGCCGAGCAGCGTCGGCACCAGCGCTTGCGCCTTGCGGAAACAGTATTCCTTGTCGAGCAACCCCTGCAAAATCGCGGCGTAGGTGCTCGGCCGGCCGATGCCCTTTTCTTCCAGTGCCTTGATGAGCGCCGCGTCGGACAGCCGCGCCGGCGGCTGGGTGGTGTGGTTGACCGCGCGCAGCGGCGGCTGACCCCAGCCGAGCAACTGGCCCTTGTCGAGCGGCGGCAGCGCCGTGTCGCGGTCGGCCAGCGCCTGGTCCGGGTCGTCCGATCCCTCGACATAGGCCTTCAAGAACCCGGCAAAGCGGGTGACCCGGCCGCTGGTGCGGAAAGTCGCATGATCAACGGCAATATCGACGGTCGTCTGCTCGACCTGGGCGTCGGCCATCTGGCTGGCCACGGTACGCTTCCAGATGAGCTCGTACAGGCGGGCCTCGGCCGGCCCCACCGCGGCCGCGACCTCGGCGATCGGTGCAAACTGGCGACCGGCCGGCCTAATCGCCTCGTGGGCCTCTTGGGCGTTGGCGACGTGGTTCTTGTAGCGACGTGCTTCGGCGGGCACATAGGCGGCGCCGTACTGGTCGGCGATGAGCCCGCGGGCGGCGGCGATCGCCTCGGCCGACAGGTTGACCGAGTCGGTGCGCATGTAGGTGATAAAGCCGCTTTCGTACAGGCGCTGGGCGACCTGCATGGTCTGGCGGGCCGCCCAGCGCAGCTTGCGGTTGGCCTCTTGCTGCAGGGTCGAGGTGGTAAAGGGCGGCGCGGGCCGCAGCGTCTGCGGCCGGGTCTCGACGCGATCCACCTGCGCTGGCCGATCCGCCAACTGGGCGCACAGCCGCTGGGCCGTGGTCAGGTCCAGGTGCAGGTAGCCGCGGTGCAGTTTGCCAGTGGTCGGATCAAAGTCCTTGCCTGACGCAACCTTCTGGTCGCCAAGCGAGACCAGCGTGGCTTCCAAGCCGGCGGCGCCCGCCACAAAGGCCCCGTGCACGCTGGCCCAGTCGGCCGCCACAAAGCGGGCCCGCTCGCGCTCGCGCTCGACCAGCAGGCGCAACGCGACCGACTGCACGCGGCCGGCCGACAAGCCCGGTTTGATCTTGCGCCACAGCAGTTCGCTGACGTCCCAGCCGTAGAGGCGATCGACAACGCGGCGGGTGCGCTGCGCCTGCACCAGGTGATCGTCGAGCGGTCGGGTGCTGGCGAGCGCTTTTTGGATCGCCTCTTTGGTAATTTCGTGAACGACCAGGCGGCGCGTCTGCACCTTGGGCTGGAGCACTTGCAGCAGGTGCCAGCTGATCGCCTCGCCCTCGCGGGCAT
>CAXRHS010001009.1:0-4262 GCA_964230235.1 Myxococcota bacterium | reverse complement strand
GCACCGGGAGCTGGTGCCTGCCCGCGGCAAACTCGCCGCCATGCGTCTCTTGCGTCTCCTGGTCGAGATCGGCTCTGCCGCACCGGACAGCCTGGTGTCGAACGGAGGCACCGCATCCTCGCAGGTGACGGCCTTGCGACGCCTGCGGCGTCTGGCGCGCCCAGGTCGCTGCCGATGACCGCGTCCGGTTTGGCGGTATCCGCGCTGCTGTCGGGCTTGGCGGCGTCGCTGCCGCTGTCGACCGGCCCCGCCTCCGTGCCGGTGTCAACTGCGCTGTCCGCGCTGCTGGCGTCGGCCGTTCCGGCGTCGCCCGCATCTGCGCCGTCGGCCACGCTGCCGCCCGGCTTCTTGTTCTTCCACGCGTCGATGTAGGCCAGCACCGGCGGGTCGCCGTCGCTGTAGCCCAGGGCCCACAGGCCGAGCATCACGTCGCTGGTGTGCAGGTAGTCGACCCGCATTTGCAGCGCCTTGAGGTTGTCGCACCACCACTGCACCCAGCCGCCGGTCGCGTCCTTGGTCACAAAGAAGGTCGACTCCGAGGTCGAGTCCCACACCCAGCCGCCCGCCTTGGCCGCCGCATCTTGCGCCTTGCTGTAGGTGATCGACGTGCCCTTGGCGGTGGCCTTGCTGCCCGGTTTGTCGGTCGCCGACGGCCAGCCGTAGCCGTAGAGCGGCAAGCCCAGGATGAACTTGGCCTTGTTCTTGGCCTTGCCGTAGTACACGTAGTCGTCGACCACCCACTGCAGGGTCTTGTGCGTCCACGGCGCCTTGGCCGCCATCGGCAGCTGCGGACCCGGCGCGCCTCCGCCCCAGTGGATCGCGTAGGCCATCACGAACAGCCCGTCCGAGTGCTCGGCCAGGTACTGGTAGTTCCAAGCGCCCGACCAGTCCACGCATGGGGTCGCCAGCGTGACATCGGCGCCCGGCAGCTTGGCCTTGATCGCGGTGTTCAGTTCGTCGACGAACGCGCTCATCTTGTCGCGGTCGGCCTTGGCCAGGCCCTCAAAGTCGATGTTGGCGCCGTCGCCGCCGCCGGCCAGCACCGCCGCGACGATGTCGTTGACGGCTTTGGTGCGCGATGCGGGTGTCGCCAATATTGCGGAGATCGCCGCGGTGCTGAACTGGGTGAAACACAGCACCACCTGCACGCCTTTGCTGTGCGCCGTGGCGATCAGTGCCTTGGATTCCGCGGTGTTCCAGCCGCTGGAATTGGAGACGCCGCCGGTCGACAGCCCGACCGAGAACCACGCCAAGGTCGTCAGCGTCGGCCACGGGATGATCGCGGTCTTCTTGGTCCAGTAGGGCAAGTAGCCGAACACCACCCGCCCCGGCTTCTTGGCCTGCGCCTGCAAGGCTCCGAATTTCTGGTGGTAGACGCCCTCTGCCGCCAGTGGCCCCGGCGAATCGCCGCTGTGCGGGGGCGCGTCGAGCAGCGCCTGGCGGTGCGGCGAGGCCTGCACCAGCGCCTGCAACCACGCCGCCTCTTGGGCGTCGCTCAGCTCTGGGCGGGCATGGTCGTCTGGTGCCAGTTCCCACGCCTGAACCGGGCCAGGCGGGGCAACAACCAGCAGCGTTGCGACAACAAGCAAGAAAGAGCGCAGCACGGCGACCTCCAAGAGCGCGCGAGGGTGCCGATTGCGCGCGTGCGACGCAACGTGGCGGGCGCGGTGGTTCGCCGCTCTTGGGGTGCGCAGGCTCCGTTGCGCCAACCGCGCTTGCGGACTGGGCTGTGCCGCGGTTTTCGGGACACCGTGCGCCGTTCTGCTAGCCTAGGCGGCCGGAGGCCTGTTTTGGCGACCCAGACCCTTGTCCTCAGCGATTTGCACCTGGCCGACGCCGAAGCGGTGGATCCGACCCGGCCGATGTGGAAGGCCTTCAAACGGCGGGAGTATTTTGTTGACGCCGACGTCGCTGCGCTTTTGCGCTTCGCCGCCGACCGCGCCGAAGCCGCCGGCGACACGCTAGAGGTGGTGTTCAACGGCGACGTGTTCGATTTCGACCCGATCCTGCGCATGCCGCAACCGCCGCCGTCGCCGATCCATTGGCTGAGCCGCGCGCGCGGGCTCGGCACCGAGCAGTGGATGAGCGCCTTCAAGATGGGCATCATCGTGCAGGACCACCCCGACTTCTTTGCGGCATGCGGCGACGTCGTTCGACGCGGACATCAACTGGTGTTCGTGATGGGCAACCACGACCTGGAACTAGCGTGGCCGCAAGTGCAGGACAAGGTTCGGCTGGCGCTCAATGTGCCGACCGCGCTGCAGGGTCGGGTTCGCTTTTGCGAGTGGTTCTATCTGTCGGCCGGCGACACGTTCTTGACCCATGGCCACGTGTTCGACCCGTACTGCACGCTGCCAGATCTCGTCAACCCGCTCATCTCGGTGCGCGGCAAGGCGCGGGTGCGGCTGCCGTTCGGCGAGGTGGCCAACCGTTTCATGCTCAATGGCATGGGCTACTTCAACCCGCACGCCACCGCCAACTACATCATGAGCGCGATGCAGTACGTGCGGTTCTTTTTCAAGTACATGGTGCGCAGCCAGCCGTTGTTGATCTGGACCTGGTTCTGGTCGGCGACGGCGACGCTTTTGATAACGTTTGCCGACTTCTTGCGGCCGGCGCTGCGCGATCCGCTGATGGTCGAAGAAAAAGTAGCGGCGATTGCCGAGCGCGCCAACGCCACTCCGGCGATGGTGCGGCAGTTGGCCGCGGCCGCGGTGCCGAGCGCGTGCACCAACCCGCTGGCCATCGTGCGCGAACTCTGGCTCGACCGCGCGGTGCTTTTCATGGGCATGGTGTGGGCGGCCTTCCAGGTGGTCGTCTGGATCAACTTTGTGTGGCCCATCAGCCCCTTGTGGACGCTCTTGCCGCTGTCGATGCTGTTTCCGTTGTTTCTGTCGTACTCGTTCAAGGTCCGGCCAGAGACCTTCAGCAAGCCGCTCGTCGACGGCAACCGCGCCGAGTGGATTGCCCGCATCACCGGTGCCCGCTACGCCGTGGTTGGCCACACCCACATTCCTGAACTCAAGCACATCGGCTCTTTGCAGCTGTGCAACAGCGGTTTCTGGTCGCCAGCGTTCGCGGAGCCCGAGTGCACGACCCGCATCGGCGTGCAGAGCTTTGCGTGGCTGGCGCCGGGCGCAAGCGGGGCGCGCGAACTGACGCTGTGGCAGTGGCCTGTCGGTGCCGCGGCGCCCGAGCCGCTGCATGTGGCGGCGCGGGCGACCCAATCGGGCAGCTTCCTGGCCGTGGTGGCCGACGCCGCGCGGTCAGTGGCGACCCGCAAGACCAAGGCCGTCAAGACGCCCAAGGAGTAGCTGCAGCGGGCACGTCAGGTACCGAGCCCCGCAGGACTGCGCGGGTTCGGCTGCAGGCGGCAATGGACGAGCGACGGGCTTGCCCCCGGGTGCAATCCCACCGCAAATCTCGTACTATCCCCGGCTTCGCGCGCCCAGGCAGCGTGTGCGCGCAAGGCTGCCAATGGAAAAGAATCAGTCGCCATATGCCACTACCCAGCAGTTCGCCGGGTTGTCGAGTTCGATTCCGCCGCCGCCCGCTGCCAGGTCGTGGGCCACGCTGCCGCTGTTTGCCGGTTTGAGCGAGGACGCGGTCGAGCAATTCCGCGCCGCGATGGAGCCGGTGCGGTTTGCCGCCGGCGCCCAGGTGCTGGTTCAGGGTGAACCGGGCGAAGACATGTTCGTGCTCGAGCAGGGCACCATGCGCATCATCGTGCGCAACGACAAGAACATCGTGGTGTTTGAGCGCACGGTCAGCGCGCCGGCCCTGTTTGGCGAGATGGCGCTGATTACCCGCGAGCCGCGCACCGCCAGCATTGTCGCCGAAGACGCCCTGTCGTGCCTCAAGATCAGCAAGCAGGCCGTCCTGGAACTGTTCTCGCGTCACCCCAACACCGCCGTGTTCTTGACCCGCCTGGTCGGCGAACGGTTGATGGAGTCCAAGGGCATCCGCAAGGTCGGCAAGTACGAGGTCATCGGCCGCCTGGGGTCGGGTGGGGTGGCAACGGTGTTCGAGGCGCGTCATCCCACCCTGGGTACGCCAGTTGCCCTCAAAATGCTGTCGCACGCCTTGGTGTTCGACGCCGGCTTCGCCGACCTCTTTCAGCATGAAGCACGTCTGGTCGCGCAACTGAATCACGACAACATCGTGCGCGTGCTCGACACCGAATCGGCCTACGGCACCCACTTTATCGTGATGGAGAAGCTGACCGGCGACCTGTTGGAGTCGCTCATCGACTCCGGCCAGCC